>CALLPK010000039.1 GCA_938015415.1 uncultured Saprospiraceae bacterium | reverse complement strand
ACCGCTAGTAAAGCGTAATAAACCGAATCAACGTTGGTGGCCTTGCTGTCATTGATGTACGTTACTCCGTCAATGGTTGCGACCACTTCCAATCGGTGCGGTGAATTTTTAAAAGTTTCCAAACCACGCTGAATATCTTCTCCATTTATGCCTTGCGAAAGCGCAGCGTGGATGGCACACTCGGCGTTAAACCGATTGTGTAATCCTTTGAGACTTGTATTATTCAGATCAAAATTATTCCCTCCATCGATATTAATTTTCGTATCGTCGGTGGTATTCATTTTAACTTTTATCGAAACTGGAAACAATTCTTTTTCTTTTAAAAATCCTGCTATGTTTTCATCTTCTTCATTATAAATAAAAATATCTTCCGCTTCCTGATTTTTTATAATTCTGAACTTGGAAGCGATATAATTTTCCATTTTGTAATCATAACGATCCAGATGATCCGGCGTAATATTCAGCAGGATAGATACATCGGGTTGAAAATATTCGATTCCGTCCAGCTGAAAACTACTCAGTTCCAGCACGTAATATTCGTGTGGTACTACGGCGACCATTTCCGCAAAGCTACGACCAATATTACCACCTAATCCAACGTCGAGTCCACCTGTTTTCAGCAAGTGGTACGTTAGATTAGCAGTAGTCGTTTTGCCGTTGCTTCCTGTAATACCAATGATCACCGCGTTCGTATGTTTGCCCGCAAATTCAATTTCCGAAATAATCGGAATACCAGCCTCCGTCAATGCTTTTATTAACGGAACGTTGTCCGGAATACCCGGACTTTTCACAATCAGATCCGCCGAAAAAATACGCTCCTGATCGTGGTTATTTTCCTCGTAGGGAATATTATTTGTTTCTAATTTTTCCCGGTAGACTGCTTTCAGCGTACCATTATCCGATAAAAATACCGGATGTCCTTTTGTTTTTGCCAGGATAGCCGCACCTACGCCACTCTCTCCTCCTCCGAGTATCACTATCTTTTTCATTATACCTATCTAATTTTTAGCGTTATGATCGTCAATGCAGCTAACAGTATTCCTACAATCCAAAACTGCGTAACAATTTTTGCTTCGTGCATTCCTTTCTTTTGGTAGTGATGATGGAGTGGTGACATTAAAAATATCCGTCGCCCTTCTCCGTATTTCTTTTTGGTATGTTTAAAATAACTGACCTGAATCAGTACGGATAAAGTTTCTGCTAAAAACACTCCACATAAAATCGGAATCAATAATTCTTTACGAATCAAAATCGCAAAAGCTGCAATAACTCCTCCCAACATCAGACTTCCAGTATCTCCCATAAAAACTTTTGCCGGGTAAGAATTATACCATAAAAAACCGATACAGGCACCCACAAAACAAGCCGCAAAAATTAATAGTTCCCCCGTATCTGGCAGATATAAAATATTCAGGTAATTAGCCGCAATTGCGTTTCCCGAGAGATACGCAAGAATACCCAAAGTCGCTCCAATAATGCCACTGAGTCCCGTGGCCAATCCATCAATTCCATCGGTTAAGTTGGCTGAATTACTTACTGCCGTCACCACCAAAATGATAATCGGGATAAAAATCAACCAGACCATATTGCGCGCATTGTCTCCCAAAAATGGTAACAATTGTGCGTAGTCCAGGCTATTATTTTTACGAAAAGGAACATTGGTCAAAGTAGTTTTTACTTTAGCCATTTTAACGACGGCATCAGATCCCGCTTTCCCTTCCTGAATCCACGGCTCACCAATAATTTCGTATCCTTCTTTCACCGCCGTATCCAAATTCATCCGAACATAAATGCCATCATTAAATAACATGGTAAGTCCAACGATTAAACCTAATCCCACCTGTCCTACAATCTTGAATTTCCCACTCAATCCTTTTTTATCTTTTTTAAAAACCTTGATATAGTCGTCCAAAAAACCAATGGCGCCCATCCAAAGGGTCGCAACGATCATGACGATAATATAAATATTACCAATCTTGGCCATCAACAAGCACGGTACCAGAATGGACATGATAATCAGCAATCCACCCATAGTTGGCGTTCCTTCTTTTTCTTTTTGTCCGGCTAAGCCGAGATCCCGCACGGTTTCTCCTACCTGCAGTTTTTTCAAAAGACGTATGATTCTTTCACCATACAGGATGCTGATAATCAGCGATATGATTAAAGAGACTCCGGCCCGAAAACTTAGGTATTGATAGACTGGAGGAATCCCCAGATCGTAAGTTTTCTCTAACCACTGTAAAAAATAATACAGCATTCTAGCTGGCGTTTAGTCTGTTTAAAAAATCTAACAGCAGCGATAAATCTTTTCTATTTACCACTTGCTGTTAATTTAAATCTGAGAATATTTTAATTCTCGTACGAATAAAGGTTCTTTAAAAGTCATTGGCTATTAGCCGTTGGCTTCTCTCTAACATAGTTACGCAGGAGGATAAGTCTTTTGTTTTTAAACGCAATCTTTTCCCCACGCTGTCAAATATTTCTTAAATATTTGCCTTCCCTACGAGGCGAATATTTTTTTTATTATTTCCTGGTCGTCAAAAGGATGTTTTACCCCGTTGATTTCCTGGTATTTTTCGTGTCCCTTTCCGGCAACGAGGACAAAATCTCCCGGACGCGCCAGTTTGCAGGCGGTACGGATGGCTTGTTCCCGATTGGTAATCGACAAGACTTTATTTTTATCTGTCTCCGGTATTCCGGCTTCCATTTCCCGAATAATGGTTTCGGGATCTTCGGTTCTTGGATTATCAGAAGTCAGAATTACCTGGTCACTATAGCGGGCCGCGACCTCCGCCATAATCGGCCTTTTTTGTTTATCCCGATCCCCACCACAGCCTACAACGGTCAGAATTTGTTCTTTAGATCGACGCAATTTTTTAAGCGTTGATAAAACTTTTTCCAGAGCATCGGGGGTATGTGCGTAATCCACGATAGCGTAGACTAACGTAGTCGGATGTACCAAATATTCAAACCTTCCTTCCGCCGAATGCAAGCCACTCATTTGAGTAAGTGTTTCCATCTGGTCCATTTCCAGCAACTCTGCCGTAGCATAAACTGCCAAAAGATTATACGCATTAAATCCTCCAATCAATCGACTGAAAAATTCAACTCCGTTTAATTCCAAATGTAATCCCGTCAGGCTATTATCAATGATCCGAGCCTTGTAATCGGTTAAGCGACGTAAACTATAGCGGGAAATTGCAGCTTTGGTATTTTGTACCATCACCTCCCCTTGTTTATCATCAATATTCGTCAACGCAAAAGCCGCTTTCGGCAAATCGTCAAAGAATTGTTTTTTTGCGTAGATATAGTCACGAAAAGTTCCGTGATAATCTAAATGGTCATGGGTCAAATTAGTAAAAACACCTCCCGCGAAAGTGATTCCAGCAATTCTTCTTTGGTGAATGGCGTGAGAACTAACTTCCATAAAAGCATAATCACATCCCGCTACGACCATTTCAGATAATAGTGCATTCAGCCCCACTGCGTCGGGCGTCGTATGGGTGCTGGGAATCGTTTTTCCCGCAATCCGGTTTGCGACCGTAGACAATAATCCTACTTTATACCCCATTGCTGTAAACAGGTCAAAGAGCAAAGTAGCCGTAGTGGTCTTTCCGTTCGTCCCCGTAATACCCACCAGTTTTAATTGTTGAGAAGGGTGATCGTAGAAAGCATCAGCCATTTGACCCAATGCTTCAGCACTGTTGTCAACCAGTAGGTAGGTTATTTTTTCAGCAATAGTAGCCGGTAATTGTTCCAGGACAATTACGCTCGCTCCATTGCGGATGGCTTTGTCAATAAATTGATGACCATCCAGGGCGTGTCCTCTGACGGCAACGAATACATCCGCTGGTTGTACTTTACGAGAATCAAATACCAAATGATTGATGGAAAGATCAGTGGTTCCAATAATTTTTTTTATTGAAATATCATTCAGTATATCTTGTAAAGGCGTCAAAAGTGTTTGTTGTTAGGAAAAATATAGTAACCTCAGTTTGAGGCTACCACATTTCCTGTTTCATAGTGTAAGGAGTAAGGGCCGAAGCCCAATCCAGTGTTTCAACAGAGCCGTGTTTCAAGTGGCCTGTTTTTCAAAATATAGTGTTTCAGTAAGGTCGTGTTTCAAGTGACCTTTTTTCAAAAAAAAATATAGTGTTTCATAACGGAGGAGTCCTCAGTTACGAGTATTAAATGCTTAATTTTAAAAATTAAATTAATAACAGCTTCAAACACGTTCTAGGGAAGCAAATGGCTAATAGCCTTTTAATTAATTCAATCTTATTTTTATAGTTTGGTTCTTGGCTTTTGTGCCAGCAAGGATAGACTGGTGGTGGACTTTTCCAACTCCGGAGGCTATCACATTTAAACCTAAATTTTCTAAAACATATACTGCATCCATCAACGTCATTCCTTTTACATTTGGAATGACTGAATCTGACAAGTCTCTTGGCAGCATGAGCACCGTATCTCTTTCCGCTTGCAGTACGGTCCAATCGGATGCTGACCGATTTTCGTGAGGTAGTTTGAAATAATTCAATAAATAATTTACCTCTTCATTTTTGCCAATGTCCATGGCAGGTAATTCGTAATTCACTAATTTTGGTTTAGCATACGAATTAATCGCCCGGTGCATCTCAATACGAGTTGCAAAACATTTATCGGCGATTTCCCGAAATACAGGTCCAGCTACGTCCGCTCCATAAATCCCATTTTGTCTGGGGTTGGTGATCATGACGATACAACTATAAACCGGATCTTCGGCGGGAAAATATCCGACAAAAGAAGCACGGTGTTTAAGGTTTGTTCTCTGGCGATTAAACTTTCGATAATCAATCTGAGCCGTTCCTGTCTTGCCCGCAAAATTATACCGGTCCGTATCCAGCTTTCTGGCCGTTCCTCTTTTCACCACCCCTTCGAGCAATGATTTTGCCTGCGCAATGGTTTCTGGCTTGGCAATACTTTTTTTGATAACAGTCGGTTTATATTTTCTGGTAGTCACACCAAAATCCTGAATTTCTGATACCAAATATGGCCGCATCATTTGTCCATCGTTAGCCACTGCGTTATAAAAAGTCAACAATTGTAATGGCGTAATCAACACTTCATAACCGATCGACATCCACGGAAGCGTAATACCACTCCACTCCATTTCTTTATTATAAGCCTCTTTGATAAAAGGAGGTGCTTCTCCTTCGATCTGGATACCCGTTGGCAGATGTAAATTATATTTTCGAAGTTGGTTGATAAATTCTATCGCACCACCGTCGCCTCCGTAAGCTGCCTCTACCATTTTGGCTATCCCAACGTTAGAAGATAATTCAAATGCTCTTCTGACGGTGGCTTTTTCTAATCCGTGTGGAGAAGAATCTTCCATTATTTCTTCGTAAAAAGTAGTTCGGCCTTCTTCCAGCTCTATGCTGTCCTCCAACGAAACTGCTCCTTTATCCAGGAGTGCCATCATCGGAGCTAGTTTAAAGGTGGAACCGGGTTCCACCGCATCTCCTACAGCGTGATTATAGATTTCATAAAGTTTTCCGTTATCGGTTTTGCTGACATTCGCGATGGCTCTGATCGCCCCCGTTTTAACTTCCATGATAACAGCGCAGCCATAATCCGCGTCGTGGTAATTGAGGGCACGTACCAATGCGGTCTGTGCGGTTTCCTGTAATTCTACGTTGATGGTCGTCACTAAATCCTGACCATTTTCAGGTTCTATTTCGGTCAGGTCATTTACTGGAATCCAAATATCGTTTCCAACTTTTTGCATTAATTTTTTACCGGCAGTTCCACCTAAGTCTTCGTAGAAAAAACCTTCAAGCCCCACCTTATTGGCGCCTTCGCGTACGTAACCGATAGTTCGGCGGGCCAGCATTTTAAAAGGAGCATCCCGTTTACTTTCTCTTTTGACAATAAAACCTCCACGGTACTGTCCCAAATTAAAAAGTGGAAATTTTTCAATTTTTTCGAGTTCAGTGTAGGTTACATTCTTTTTTATGAGCATATACCGTTCACCAGCAGCGCGTTGTTGAATGAGTAATTGTTTATACCCACCAACGGTATGCGTATTATCGACAAAAGTTGCCAGGCAATACGCCAAAGAATCAACGTTGTCGTTGAAGTCTTTATCACTCATTGCGCTGGAGTTTAAATCAAATCGTATTTCAAAGAACGGTAGCGAGGTGGCCAATAATTTGCCATCCTCCGAGTATATATTGCCGCGCTCGGCAATTACTTTTTCAAATTTCACTTTTTTATCTCCCTGTCTTCGCCACTTATCACCCTCGGCAATCTGGATTTTGACCACTTGTCCAAACAGTACCACTGCCACTAAAACGATGAGTGCCAATACTCCGTAAACCCGATAGAGCACTTCATTTTTAATATCCGCCATGGCCGTCCTATTTCTTCTTTTTAGGAATTACGATTTTTTTCGGAGCTCCTTTTGGTATTCGCAAACCTTCACTGGCTACGGAATTGGCCACTTTGGTTCTGCGGGTACTGTACATCAATTCAGATTGTATAGACATATAATGCCAGCGGATTTCCTGTATTTCTTTTTGTAATACCTGTATTTGTCTTACTTTTTTTTCTGACAAATGGGCATTCGCAATATAAATGAGAATCAAAAAACTCAGGAATAAAACGAAAGGCATATTTTTGAGTACCAGGGAAGCACTTAAATCCCCTAGTTCGAAATAGTCTTTAAGTTTTTTTTTCTTAGCCATTTGGTTCTGCTAATTTTTCAGCAATTCTAAGTCTCGCACTGCGGGACCTTGAGTTTATCTTTAGTTCTTCCGCACTAGCCGACACCGCTTTTCTAGTAATCAATTTAAAGGGTCGGTTAATATTCCCGTAAAAATCTTTTTCCAGTTCACCATCAAAGTTTCCTGATTTAAAAAAGTTTTTCACCAGGCGATCTTCCAAAGAATGGTAAGACATGATAACCAGTCTGCCACCGGGTTTAAGTACTTTGAGCGAAGCCGTTAAAAAGTCTTTTAAGACTTCCATCTCTTCGTTTACCTCAATCCGGATAGCCTGAAAGACCTGTGATAAATATTTATTTCGTTGGCCGCGAATCAGTGGATCTACTACTTTTAGTAAATCTCCGATCGTACGAATTTTTCGGATTTTTCGATCATTGACGATGGCCTGCGCCAAAGTCTTTGAATTTCTTAATTCGCCGTAGCGACTAAAAACCGATTGTAGTTCTTCGGCAGAATAAGTATTGATGACTTCATCTGCTTTTTTTTCGCCTCCCTGATTCATACGCATATCTAATTCGGCGTCGAATCGGTAGGAAAAACCTCTTTCGGCAACATCCAACTGATGAGAAGAAACACCCAGATCTCCAAGGATTCCATCTACTTTGCGCACACCGTTTAAGCGGAGTGCTTTGTCGAGATAGCGAAAATTTTGTTGAACAAAAGTAAAATTCTCGGTATCTAATGTATTTGCTAGTGCATCTTCGTCCTGATCAAATCCATAGAGATGGCCAGTCGTGTTTATTATTTTAATAATCTCCCTTGCGTGTCCTCCCCCACCGAAAGTTGCATCGACGTAAATTCCTGCGGGATTAATTTGCAGTCCTTCGATACATTCCGTGAGCATTACCGGATCATGGTAAGACATGGCCCGGAGGAGGATTAAGCGGATTCGGTGGTGCTGGTGGTAGTGTTGCAACACTAGTCCAGGTTTCCTCCGCTAATTTTCTAAAATCAGCAGGTTCTTGATTAATATCATTCAGGTAGGCTTCTTTGTCCCAAATTTCAACCCGATCATCCATTCCTTGCATAATGACCGTTTTTTTAATACCTGCGTATTCTAATAAGGATTTTGGTAATAAAATTCGGTCTGCGCTGTCCGGTTCTAAAGGAGTGGCACCCCGGTAGAAGTACCTTTTAAAAGCCTGATTCTTTTCAATATATCCATTCAAAGCTTTCACTTTCGTACTTTCGTATTCCCAAACAGTTTTAGGAAATAAAGTCAAGTACGGTGTCATGCCACGATTGATCACAAAATCAGAAGAACCGAATGCCTGCAACTGCTTAAGGAGTGCTGCGGGCAAACGCAGACGTCCTTTGGCGTCGATCTTACAGTCATATTCTCCTAATAATTGTGGCATTTGCTTACCTTTATTCGATATATAATACACCGTTTAATAAAAAATACGGTGTATTTACCTCCAAAGCTAATATAAAATGACACATTTTCCCACTTTTTCCCACCAAAAAAGGAAAAAAAGTTATCAACAGTGACTATCTGTTGAATTTTGGTGTGGAAATATGGGTAATATGGGAGATAATCCAGTCATTAAGAGGAAGTTGAGTTTTCTGATTTCATTTCGGATTTTATCGCTTTTTTGTCATAATTGTGGAAAAGTCTTTGCCATCTCATCTTAATAACGCCCAGTGCTGCTTCGCTGATAATATTGGAATTCATTTTAGAATCACCCAATATTCTGTCTTTAAAAGTGATGGGTAATTCTACAATTTTGTATCCCAGTGAGTAGACGGCGTATTTCATTTCGATTTGAAAAGCGTAGCCCACGAATCTTATTTTATTTAAATCAATACTTTCCAGTGCTTCCCGTCGGTAACAAACGAATCCGGCAGTAGGATCTTTAACGTTCATCCAGGTGATGGCTTGAACATAAAGGGACGCTCCGTAGGACAATGCTACTCTATCCCATGGCCAATTTTCCAGTTTCCCGCCTTTGGTATAACGTGATCCAACGGTCATTCCGACCCCTTGCTTTTCACAACCTTCACACAATCTCAATAAATCTTTTGGATTATGAGAAAAATCAGCATCCATTTCACAAATATAATCATATTCGCGTGCGAGTCCCCACCGAAAACCAGCAATATAAGCGGTTCCTAATCCCAATTTTCCTTTTCTTTCAAGAATGTGTAGTTGTTCGTTACTAGTTAATTGCAGTTTTTTTACGATATCTGCAGTACCATCCGGAGAGCCATCGTCAACAATCAAAATATCAAAAGAAGCAGGTAATGAAAAGACCGCCGCAATAATATTTGCGATGTTTTCTTTTTCATTATAAGTCGGAATGATGACTAACCTCTTCGACACAATTATAATTTAAAAATTAAGGATAAAACTGTTTTAAGCCAGCAAACGCAGCATATTTTAAATAATACGCCTCAAATTTGATAAAGTTTAAGTAAATATAACCCTTAATTAAAAGACAGCGGATAATTTGCCGGATTCGCCTCTTTCATTAATGTATATATATTTTCAAATACCTTTTCCGGATTTGGTTTAGTAAAATAATCGCCATCTGATCCAAACGGTGTTCGGTGTGCTCCGGCGGTGATGGTAAGCGGGGCAGAATCCAGATATCGGTAACCATTTTGTTTTTCCAGTATTTCGGTCAATATATATGCACTTGCTCCTCCGGGTACATCCTCGTCAAGCACGACCAATCGATTGGTTTTCTTTAATGATTTTAAAACATGGCCTTCTAAATCAAAAGGTATCAGGGTCTGAATATCCATTAGTTCCACCGAGATTCCATGTTGCTCCAATAGATGTATAGCATCATACGCTACGCGAATACAACTACCATAGGTGACTAAGGTAACGTCCGTTCCTTGTTGTAAAATTTCGGGTACACCAAGAGGAACCGTAAATTCGCCAATATTTTCCGGCAAGGCTTCTTTCAATCGATAACCGTTCAAACATTCTATGACCAGACCAGGGTCATCCCCTTGTAATAGGGTGTTGTATATTCCGGCGGCCTGTACCATATTACGAGGAACTGCGATATACATTCCTTTCAAAGCGTTTAAAAGCATAGCCATCGGTGAGCCCGCGTGCCAGATTCCTTCCAGGCGGTGCCCCCGGGTACGAATGATCGCCGGTGCCTGTTGTATTCCATTACTACGATAGCGAAGCGTTGCCAAATCATCACAAAGTGGCTGCAGTCCATAGATTAGATAATCCAGATACTGAATTTCTACGATGGGTCTGAATCCACGCATAGCGAGTCCAATGGCTTGTCCCATGATGGACCATTCCCGGATTCCAGTGTCAAAGACTCTTTCAATGCCATATTTTTCCTGAAGACCAGCAAAGCCCTGGTTGACGTCTCCAATTTTACCGACATCCTCTCCGAAAGCGACTACATTTGGATATTTGTTCAGTACAAAGTCGAAATATTTATTAATAACCTGATAACCATTTAATTCTGGAGCATCCTCAGCGTAAGCCGGTGCGATAACGGGAATATTGAGCGCAGAAAACTTAGAATTACTATAAAGTTTGGTATAATAACGCTCCTGACCAAGTTCACTTATTTCTGAGAGATAGGTTTTCAGCGCTTTCCGTCCGGGATCAGTTCCGGTTCCAGTTGCATACGAAAATCGTCGAGCAATTTTATACAATTCACTAAGAGAAGGATTGATTAAGTTGTTAAGCTCTATTATCAGAGTTTCACTTTCTTCATTTTTATCGACTTGCCCAAAAATACCGGCCAATTCGCGACGTTTTCGTTCGACCGGATCGGAATATCTTTTCCAGGCGTTATTTTTCGCAGTACGAACATAAGATTTCGCTTCGGCGTCGATTTGATCCAGCATATCTTTATCTGCGTATCCTTTTTCCAGGATCCAGTCCCGCATTTTCAGGATACAATCGTGTTCCTTTTCCCATTCAAGTCTTTCTTTGGACTTATAGCGTTCGTGAGATCCACTGGTACTGTGTCCCTGTGGCTGTGTTAAATCCTCTACGTGAATGAGTACGGGAACGTGTTCTTTTCGGCTAAGCGCAATGGCTTTATCGTACGTTTTTCTGAGGGCCATGTAATCATACCCCTTTACATTAAATATTTCGATACCCGCCTCTTTCCCTGTTCTTTTAAAGCCTTGGAGTGCTTCGGAGATACTTTGCTTTACGGTTTGGAATTTTTTAGGAACGGAAATACCGTAACCATCATCCCAGACTGAAATGGCCATGGGTACCTGCATCACTGCTGCCGCATTCATAGATTCCCAAAAAATACCTTCGCTGGTACTGGCATCGCCAATGGTACAAAAACATACTTCGTTGCCATTTTTGGAAAAAACAGTGCCGTTTCTTAAATTATCTATGCTGCGATATTTTTTGGAAGCAAAAGCGAGACCCAATCCACGGGCCATTTGTCCGCCCGTACAGGAAACATCGCTGGAAACGTTGTGAATTTCTAATTGATTTGTCCAGTTACCCTCTTCGTCGACCATTGGACTGGCGAAGTGAGCGTTCATTTGTCGGCCACCAGAAAAAGGATCGTTTTCTGTATCGGCGTATAATTGGGCAAAAAAGTCTTCTACAGAACTCAATCCGAGGGCGAACATAAAAGTCTGGTCCCGATAGTATCCGGAGCGCCAGTCCCCTTTTTTAAAGGCACGCGCCATAGCGACCTGAGGAACTTCTTTTCCATCGCCAAGAATGCCAAATTTAGCTTTTCCGGTAAGCACTTCTCTTCGTCCCATAAGGCTGGTTTCGCGACTGACCCGGCAAATCCAATAATCTTTGAGTATTTCGACTGTCAATTGCTTTTTCTGTGATTTCTTACTGGTAAGTTCTTGAATTACTAAAGAATTCGTAATCATTTTCATTAATTAATTAGTAGGCTTTCACCATGGTTAAGGGCACGGGGTATTGGGTAAAAGGTATTGAAGTGTATGTTTTTAACTCCGTACGTTTGGAATAATCTGGTGGAAGCAAAATACGAATTTTCGACGGGATTTTGATAAAATCACTTAAGAACTTGTTAAAGTGGTGTGTTATTTGCCCGCCTAGATGTAACCAATTGAATTACCGAGAGTCTAAGAGGTGAACCAATCAAAGTGAATGACGTTTTAACGATAGTTTAACGACTAAAAAATTGAAAAATACTTTTGATTTGCGAGGTAAAAAGTTACATTTGTAGATACAGTGAGTAGAGCAGTTATGACTCAACTATTAGAACAATTTTAATTCTTTCATGAACCAAATATAAAATATAATATAATGAAAAAGATTTTCACACTACTATTTATGGTTGCTATGATTAGCAGCATTAGTTTTGCTCAGGATACTGCGGCTGTTGAAGCACCGGTTAGTGGACCTGTTATGACTTTTGAATCAATGACTGTTGACTATGGAACCATTGAGCAAAATTCTGATCCTTTAAGAAGCTTTATTTTCACCAATACTGGTAATGAGCCGTTACAGATTACTCACGCTAAGGGTAGCTGTGGATGTACCGTTCCTGAATACCCAAAGGAGCCAATTATGCCGGGTGAGCAAGCTAAAATAAACGTTCGTTACGATACTAAGCGAGTTGGTAAATTTGTAAAGTCAGTTACTTTAACGACGAATACAACTTCTGGAAAAGAAAAACTGACCATTAAAGGTGAGGTTTTGAAGAAAGCAGCAGAGCCAGATGGTCTGCCAGTGGAAGCGCCTAATGTTTTTAGCCCAGCTGGAAACTAAGGAAAGGCTAATTTTTCAGATAGAAAAGCCCCTTGATTATTTGCTATAATCAAGGGGCTTTTTAGTTGTTTTTGACCAATTTTATATTCCAAAAAAAGAAAATCCTTGTTTTTCTAAAAAAACAAGGATTCCTAACCCAAACAAATAAACACAAAAACTACTTTTAAATAATTTTAGTAAAGCAATTATAAGGCCTTTGTATGAAATTCAAAAGCGTTTTGCCAAAAAAATGTGACATATATAATGACCTATAACAATAATCTTTATTGTATAAAATACCTATATAAAACACTGTTTTTGTGACGTTATTAAACGTTAAAAGCCTCAAAATAATGTCACTTTTTCGCCCTACTACTCGCCGTTTCTGTCAAATTAAGAAAATCTTGAATAACGATTAGAAAACTTGTTCGCTCCGGAATACTATAATCAAGCGATTTTACTTCTCCCTCTGCTACTTTAATCTCGATATTTTGATTTGACTTTAAAAGACCTTCCAATTTTCGGATAAACGCTAATTGTTCCACATAATCTTCACTCGGCCAGTTTAGTTCGATGCTATTTCCATTCTTGCCTTTCACCAGTATTTTAGCTGAATCTGCTATATTTTTCTTTTCAAAAACCAGATAGGATTCGTCTTCCAGCCAATTTTGGACAATGACAGGATAAATAATTGGCAGGTTGGTGGCTTTCATAAAAGCCTTGGGTCGGTAGAAGTCCATTTGACTTTGGGGATCTCGATTAATTTGGTACTTAAGGCTTTTGATATTTTTAAAATAAATCAAAGATGGAGCCGTCGTTTTAAAACGCACATCTCCGTTCTGTTGCCGCTCTACCGATCCGGACTCGCAGCCGATTAGTATTAGCAAAATAAAAATGGCGAAAAATCGGGTAATATCACTATATTGGGTCATCATATATTTTGATAGAAAACATGAAATCAATTCTAAAGTTTGGCCTCAGTGCTCTGATCTGCCTTTTTTTTACATTATTGTTAAACAACCCTATCCCCGGAACGCAAATTCCACCTTTAGGGAAAGTCCTGAATCCGTTTACCGGATTCTGGCAAAATGGAGAACAAGAGATTAAGAAACAAGAAACGGTCTATTTGGAGCATCCTGGACTAACTGGAAAGGTGAAAATAATTTTTGACCAACGTCGGGTTCCCCATATCTTTGCGGAAACTACCCAGGACGCCTTTTTTGCACAGGGGTATCTTTTGGCACAACATCGACTCTGGCAAATGGATATTTCTACCCGCTCCTCCAGTGGGAGACTTAGCGAGATTATGGGTACCAAAACACTTGAAAGAGACCAATTACAGAGAAGACGAGGGATGGTTTTCGCTGCTGAAAATGCCGTCAACAATTGGAAAAAGGCACCCGAATTTAGTTTTGTGGAAGCCTATACCAACGGCGTAAATGCTTTTATTGATCAACTCCGACCCGCAGATTATCCCATTGAATTTAAATTATTAAATTATAAACCAGAACACTGGACGCCTCTAAAAACTGCACTTTTTAATAAAGCGATGGCCGAGATGCTCTCCCGGGCCAATGAAGATATTGAGATGACCAATGTCAGGAAATTGCTGGGAGACTCCATCACCGCAGATTTATACCCACAATTATACCCTAACGAATCACCGATTATTCCAAATGACGTCGTTTTTGATTTTACACCAATTGGTTTATCCGAAACCTCTCCCCCATCTATTGGCCTGATTGAGCATAAAGTTTATAGCAAACCACCACCGCAGCTAGGCAGTAATAACTGGGCAATCTCGGGTAGCAAAACTGCCTCGGGCTACCCTATTTTATGTAATGATCCACATCTTGGCCTGACGTTACCTTCTATTTGGTTTGAACTGCAAATTAATACGCCTACCTCAAATGTATACGGCGTTTGCCTGCCGGGCGTTCCGGGGATTGTGATTGGCTTTAACGAAACCTCCGCCTGGGGCGTTACCAACGTAGGACACGATGTGGTCGATTGGTATAAGATAAAATGGACCGACGCCAATAAAGAAAAATATTTAGTGGATGGTCAGGAAAAATCCGCAGAACTTAAAATAGAAGCCTACGAAGTAAAAGGTCAAGGAACCGTTTATGATACGGTACGCTATACGCAGTGGGGGCCTGTAGTTCATCAGCACCCTGGAAAGCTAGATCAGGATTTAGCGATGCGTTGGGTGGCCCATAATTCCGGGGGGAATGAATTAAAAACTTTTCATGGATTAAACAATAATAGTAATTACACGGATTATCGAAAGGCCATTACTAATTTCGCTTCCCCCGCTCAAAATATTGTCTACGCAAATAAGGAAGGTGACATTAGCATTACGGTGCAGGGACAACTCCCCATTCGTACGTTGGAGCAAGGAATGACCGTTCAGTCCGGAGAATCTACGACAGCTGACTGGAGAGGATTTATCCCGATGGATCAATTGCCACACGTAAAAAACCCGGTCCGAGGATTTGTTTCTTCGGCCAATCAACGCTCTACCAATGCTAATTATCCGTATCCGTATCTGTCCATGCACGGCGGATTTGAAGCATACCGGGGTCGCACGCTTAATCGTAAACTGGATACGATGGAACAGATTACCGTAGCGGATATGAAGGCTTTACAAACGGATGTTTATGGACTAAAACCAACGGAAGCATTGCCGGCTTTATTAGCACTACTGGACCAAGCGGAGTTAAACCAATCGGAAAAAAAATATTTTAATTTATTAGCAACCTGGAATTACCAGTACGAACGCAAAGCTAGCGGACCGATCTTATTTAATACCTGGTTTGACAATTTTTATAAAAAAACCTGGGACGAAATCTATGCACTGGCTAAAGATCATGAGATGTCTTTTCCTCGCAACCGCCGAACGATTGCCTTACTCAATGAGGCACCAAACCACAACTTTTTTGATTTACAAGAAACAACCGATAAAAAAGAAACCGCAAAAGATATTGCGAAAATGACTTTCACCGAAATGGCCAAAAAAATAGCTACTTGGGAAGGAGATGGAAATACGCTGGAATGGTCTAATTATAAAAAATTAAGCATTAATCATATAGGTTTTATTCCGGCTTTTTCAAGAACTGATCTAACAGTAGAAGGGGATCCCAAAACACTCAATGCGATTGGTGCCACCTGGGGCCCTTCCTGGCGAATGATTGTTGCCTTCGGTCCGGGAAAGCCCAAGGCGTACGGCATTTACCCCGGTGGGCAGTCTGGCAATCCGGGTAGCGGCAATTACGATAACATGCTGGAAGATTGGGCAGATGGTAAATATTATGAATTAGAATTAATGGATCGACAATAGAGGAGAAATTTAAAAAATCAATAGCAAACTCAATAACAATTTCAATGAAGAAAGCGGTAAAGATAAAAGTTATGTTTATTCAATAATCAAACTTTCTTAATAAAGCTTTTTTAAAATTAAGCTTCATTGAATTAATTTACGTTGAAGAGAAAATTGAAGTTGTATTTTACATTGAGAAGCTGTTTAATTTGAAAACATTCACAAAACAGCTACTAATAATATTTTTTTATGAAATTTATTTTAGGAATGATCGGAATGATCGGCGCTGGATTTTTAGCGGCGCAAATTTTACCCTGGTGGAGTGCCGTGCTAATTAGTTTTATCGCCGGAGCAATCCTCAATATGAACGGCTGGAAAAGTTTTCTCTGTGGATTAGTCGCTATTTTTCTGCTCTGGGGTTTAAGTGCTGGCTGGAGTTTTCATCATGGTAGCTTTATTATTGCCGATCGGATGGGGGAATTATTTGGGGGCGTCGGCGGCGTGGCTTTGATGTTTATTACGGGATTGGTTGGTGGCCTCCTGGGCGGATTGGGAAGTATGACGGGAGGATATTTCAGGAAAATATTTTAGTATTGAAAAAAATACACAACAAATAAGGTTGTTGATTGTCATTGAATGGAGTACCTACCATAAAGTCAGTGTTAATCCTTTTTAAATAAAAAAATTATTTAGGTATAAAAACGTAATCAAATGGATAATTATCAACGTGCTAAAAAGATCGTCAGAAAGAAAAAAGCTTTTTATCAGCACCTGGCTGCCTACATCGCGGTAATCGGTTTTTTAATGGTCATCAATATTCTGACGGGTGATTCTGACCCCTGGTTTTTATTTCCTGCTGCCGGTTGGGGAATTGGATTGTCTATTCATTATTTCAACACATTTGGATTTCCATTTACCAAAGGGGTGATGTCTCCAGAATGGGAAGACCGGGAAATCGAAAAAGAGCTGGATAAACTGGAAGGATTCCCGGAAAGACCGGAGCTGGACGAAGAGTTGGAGCTGAAAGAATTTAAAAAGCTGAGAAGTGAATGGGGAGATGATCAGGAGTTTGTGTAGATGTGTGAATGGATTGTTTATTTGTTTACTTGTTGAAACGCTTTGCTTGTTGAATCGTTGAGGTGTTGGGGACCGTTCAATAATCTGTGTTTTTTGTTGTATTAACATTGCGTAAGAAGAAACTGCCCCGGGAGGATAAACCAATTAACTGATTAACAATTTCTTATAGAGACAATATTTCATTATGGAAATTAATCAAATTGATTAGACGTAGTTACTTGAACACCCCCGGAAGCCCAGCCTCCTTTACGGGACCGTCTCTAAAAAACGTATTTCTATTTTTTCTTGTTAAATTTCAAAGTTAGTTGCTGAAATAGTAGCCTGTCCCTAATCCTGTTTTTTTTATAAAAATCTTCTGCTCTTTTTCCCTCCTAAACGGCTGCAAGCAAGTATATTTGTTGAAGTTATTTAATTCATACTATAAAAAACTATGCTCAACACTTATATCGACCTAATTACCAAGGCAACCGGCTTGCCCACAACCAAGATTGCGAATACCATAAAGCTCCTGGAAGAAGGCGCGACCATTCCCTTTATCTCCCGTTACCGAAAAGAAGTAACCGGCTCCCTCGACGAAGTACAAATTGCGACCATTCAGGAGCAATTACAAAAATTAAGAGACCTGGACAAACGCCGGGAGACTATTATTGCTTCTATCGAAGAGCAGGGTAAAATGACGCCCGAATTACTCAAAAAAATAAAAAATGCCCACGAGCTTAACGAGCTGGAAGATTTATATTTACCTTATAAACGCAAACGTAAAACCCGCGCTTCCATCGCCCGCGAAAACGGTCTGGAGCCACTCGCCGAAAAACTACTGCTACAAGAGAATTTCAATATCAACGAATTTGCTACGCAACTACTTTCTGATAAAGTCACTACCGTAGAGGATGCGCTCAAAGGTGCTCGTGATATCATCGCCGAACAAGTCAACGAAAATGAGGAGGCCCGAAACAGTGTCCGGAGAAGCTTTAAAGAAGATGCATTTATTGCCGCCAAGCTGGTCCGTGGCAAAGAAAAAGAGGCCGCTAAATACCAGGATTATTTTGAATACTCCGAAAAATTAAGTCGTTGCCCGTCGCACCGGTTACTAGCGATTCGCCGGGGGGAAGAAGAAGGTTTTCTGCGGGTAAAAATTAGTCCGGATGAGGATGATGCACGTTATCATTTAGAAAAAATATTTGTTCAGCAAAAAAACGCAGCAGGAGAACAAGTCATCATGGCCATAGAGGACGGCTACAAAAGATTGCTGGCCCCTTCTATTGAAACGGAGTTTAGAAACCTTGCCAAAGTCAAAGCGGACGAAGAAGCCATTAAAGTTTTTACCGAAAATCTACGACAACTTTTACTAGCCGCTCCACTAGGACAACGTAGTATTCTGGCGCTTGACCCCGGATTCAGAACAGGCTGTAAAGTGGTTTGTCTGGATGCTCAGGGAAATCTGATTTATAATGGTACCATCTATCCGCATCCACCGCAGTCTAAAACCAACGAGGCCGTTGCCGATATTAAAAAACTGGTTACAAAATATAAAATTGACGCACTAGCAATCGGTAACGGAACGGCGGGCCGAGAGACTTACCAGCTTTTTGCGGGTCAAGATTATGGTCGTCCGGTCGATGCTTTTATGGTCAATGAAAGTGGCGCGTCGATTTACTCCGCCTCGTCCGTCGCACGGGAAGAATTCCCGGATAAGGATGTAACGGTGAGAGGGGCCGTTTCGATCGGCAGACGATTGATGGACCCGTTGGCCGAACTCGTAAAAATTGACCCTAAGTCCATTGGCGTGGGTCAGTATCAACACGATGTACAACAAAATATGCTGAAGGAAAGTTTGGACCGAACGGTAGAGAGTTGTGTAAACTCGGTGGGTATTAATGTGAATACTGCCAGTAAACATCTGCTTACTTACGTATCTGGTCTGGGCCCTACCCTCGCGCAAAACATTGTGGACTACCGTTCCGAAAATGGACAATTTAAACAGCGTAAACAACTTTTGAAAGTGGCCCGAATGGGAGATAAAGCATACGAACAAGCGGCTGGTTTTTTAAGAATTCGCAATGGTAAACATCCTTTGGATAATACCGCAGTACACCCGGAACGGTACCAGCTGGTGGAACAAATGGCGAAGGATTTAGGCACGGATCTTTCCGGCTTACTGACCGATCGCCAATTGCGACAAAAAATTGATTTGAAAAAATATATTTCCGACCAGGTTGGCTTGCCTACTTTGAAGGATATTATGGGCGAACTGGAAAAACCAGGCCTTGATCCCCGGGGTGCGGCCAAAGCGATTGAGTTTTCTAAATCTATCCAAACCATTGAAGACCTGAAAGAAGGAATGGTCGTTACCGGAGTAATCAACAATGTGACCAATTTTGGTGCTTTTGTAGACATCGGAATTAAGGAAAGTGGACTGGTACATATCTCTCAACTCGCTAATCGTTTTGTAAAAAATCCCGCAGACGTGGTAAAACTGGGACAACAAGTGGAGGCTCGGGTAATGGGCGTGGATCTGGAACGGAAGCGGGTGCAGTTGTCGATGAAGGAGGTGTGATTTAGTTAATCGGTTGATTCGTTAATCGGTGCTCTTCTATCGGGAATGGTTAATCGGTTGATTTGTTAATCAGTAGCCTTCTATCGCGAGAATGGTTAATCGGTGACCTTCTATTGGGGAAACTTACTGATTAACCAATCACTGATTAACCAATTAACCAATCACCAACTAACAATCTACTAACATTAAAAAAATGAAATACATCTCCGCCGCCCTTCTCCTCATCTTAATCAGTTGCAAATCCGCTCCGGACGACAAGCGGATGGAGATGACGGATGTTGTAGCGCCCTTGATGCTACTGGACAGTACGGAAGCGGCAGCGGTGATTATAAAGGATGATCAAGAAGATTTTTTCAATAAAATAGGGATTACGGATATGTTGATTCAAATGAAGCGGCCGTACAGGGATTCGATCAATCGGGATGCTTTATTGTCCGAGTATCAAGCTTTTTTAAAAACAGAGGTGTTGGACTTTACAGAAGAGGAGGTGCAGTTTTGCCGGGAGGTTTTTGCAGAAATATATCCACAATTACAGGCCATAAATCCAGATATTTATCCGAAGGAATTACAATTAATAAAATTGAAAGGGAATCATTATGGGCCGGGCGCATTTTATACGCGGGAGCAAACCATCTTAATTCCGCAAGGCGTATTGAAAGAAAGACAACGGGCCTCTTTTTATGAGACGATGTTGCACGAAATTTTTCATATCTATTCTCGGTATCATCCGGAGCAGCGACGAGCGTTATACGAATTAATTGGGTTTAAAAAACTCAATACTCCGGAGGGTTTAGCAATGGATTTACCTTTAAAGAAAAGATTATTATTAAACCCGGATGGAATTGATTTGGGCTACGCAATTGAATTAAAAGAAGGAGAAAAAACCTTTTTCGCGGTACCGGTTTTAGCAGCGAATAGTTTAGGATACGAACCAGCAAAACCCGTTTTTTTTGATTACTTAGAATTTAATTTATATCCAATCCAGCCGCCTTATAGTCGTACCGTTAAAGTTTTATCGCAAAATGACGGTAGTAGTAGCCTGAATCTAAATAAGGTAGCGGGCTTTTACGAACAAATTCAAAAAAACACCAACTATATTATTCATCCAGACGAGATACTCGCAGATAATTTTATTTTTATGGTACAGGCAAAACAAGATGCCCGGACGCTTGGGCGATTTTCGGAGGGAGGCATTCGGTTGATTGAGGAGATCGGGAAGGTGATGGATTGATGCAAAATATTTACCAAACCTCTCTTCAATCGGTGAGTTAGGTTTAGACGGCGCTATATAAAATGTTTACCAAACCTCTCTTCAACCGGTGAGTTAGGTTTAGTAAAAAATGCCCCTTACAACAATCTTTTATTTCTACCGTCGTTAAGAAATACTGATCGTGTTGAAATAAATAGGTTGACCATCTTATGCTAAAAAAAACCTTCCATTTCTTTTTTAAAAACCACCGTAAGAAAACTTTAGTTTTTGGACTACTGCTCGTTATCGCTTATCTTTTTTGTCTGCCTGGTCAATTATTTCATACACCGTTGTCAATGGTTTTAGAAGATCGGGATGGTAATTTGCTAGGAGCCCGGATTGCCGCGGACGGGCAGTGGCGATTTCCGGGAACGGATCAGGTGCCCGAAAAATTTGCAACCGCACTGACTACTTTTGAAGACCGACGATTTTACCAGCATCCGGGCATTGATCCCATAGGGATTTTCCGGGCCATTCAACAAAATTTTAAAAATAAGAAGATCGTCAGCGGTGGAAGTACGATAACGATGCAGACCATTCGCATGTCCCGAAATAAAAAGAGTCGTTCTGTTTTTCAAAAAATAATCGAAGCCATCCTGGCTACCCGGATGGAACTGAGTTATGATAAATCAGCAATCCTTTCTTTGTATACAGCCAATGCGCCCTTCGGTGGCAATGTCGTGGGTTTAAATGCTGCCAGCTGGCGATATTATGGCAAACAACCAGATCAGTTATCCTGGGCAGAAGCAGCGACCCTCGCTGTTTTACCCAACAGTCCGGGACTCATTCATCCGGGGCGTAACCGCGCGGCGTTACGCGCCAAACGCAATCGTTTGTTAAAGCGACTCGTTGCCGACGGTAAAATTGATGCGCAAACGCTGGAGCTTTCACTTTTGGAACCACTACCCGAAAAACCCCTTCCCTTGCCCGATTTAACGCCGCATCTACTGGAAGAAATTCGGCTCCAAAATTTTTCTAAAAATAATTATTTGCCTAGCCGGAAAAAATCTACCATTGACCGGGATTTACAAAAACAGGTTAATGAATTACTAAAAAGACACCAGCAACATTTATCCGGTAACGGTATTCATAATCTGGCCGCACTGGTGTTGGATGTTGAAAAAAATAAAATTCTCGCATATGCTGGCAATGTTTCCAGTTCAGCTAAGGACCACCAGTCCGCGGTAAATATTATTCCCGCACCACGTAGTACTGGCAGTATTCTCAAACCATTTTTGTACGCTTGCGCGCTGGACGATGGACAAATTGCTCCCACTACTCTGCTATCTGATGTACCACTTTATCTGAATGGTTACCGCCCCGAAAATTATCATCAATCCTACGACGGAATGGTCCCGGCGAGGAGAGCCTTGGCTCGGTCGCTGAATGTCCCGATGGTCAGACTTTTGCAGGATTATGGGTTGGAAAAATTTCATTTCGCTTTACAGCAATTGCATCTTAACTCGATTAACCAATCGCCTTCGCACTACGGATTGACGTTGATTTTAGGAGGAGCAGAATCTTCGTTGTGGGAAATTTCAAATGCTTACGCAGGAATGGCCCGTACGCTAAATCATTTTCAACCGAATGATGGCCGCTACAATCCACAGGATTTTCAACCAGCAGATTTGGGAGTGCCACCAGAGCTAAAAGAAAAAACAATTGATTTACAAAAAGAGCCACCGGTGCTTTCCGCCGCAGCCTGCTGGCATACCTTCGAAGCCATGAGAACGGTGGAACGTCCCAACAGTGAAGGAGAGTGGGAACGGTTTGGCTCGGGTAAAAAGATCGCGTGGAAAACAGGAACCAGCTTTGGATTCCGGGATGCGTGGGCCGTCGGCGTGACACCACGTTACGTCGTAGGCGTATGGGCGGGTAATGCCGATGGTGAAGGTCGCCCGGGGCTAGTGGGTGTAAAAGCAGCAGGGCCCGTACTTTTTGATATTTTTGCGTTATTAAAAAGTCCCGCCTGGTTTTCGCCTCCGCGGGATGAGATGCGTGAAGTAGCATTGTGTCAGCAATCGGGTCTAAACGCTTTAAAGGATTGTCCGGCAGATACGCTGTGGTTAGGACCAGGACGAGAGCGGTTGGAAAGTTGTCATCTTCACCGACGAGTTTATCTGGACGCGACAGAAGTATACCGGGTCAATAGTGATTGCCGGATGCCCCGTGAGATGCATCCCGCTACCTGGTTTGTACTTCCTCCAGTAGAGGAATTCTACTACCGCAACAATCATCCAAGCTATCGCCCCTTACCACCTATTCATCCAGATTGTCCGGTTGTTCAAAATACTACTACGCAGATTCAACTTATCTATCCTCCAGCTGGGGCTAAAATAGTGGTGCCGGTAGATTTGGACGGACAACTGAGCAAAACTATTTTTCGGGCAACTCACCGGGATCCAAGCAAAAAGATATTCTGGCACTTAAATCAAACGTACCTGGGAAGTACACAGGATTTTCACGAACTGGCGCTAAATCCACCACCGGGCCAGCATACTCTGACCTTAGTAGACGAGGCAGGAGCGAAAACCATACGATCTTTCGAAATATTAGGAGTGAAGAAAAATTGAAATGCTTTGTTCTTAGAAAAAAATTCTCCTACAATCGGAGGCATATGATCGTAGGAGAAATAAACATACTATGAGAAAACTACACATCTACAAAATAAGATTTTTTAACTCATATTTAAAACGCTAATTACTTAACGGTTATATATTATAAAAAAATGGTGTAAATTGTTTAGAATATGGTATTAAAATAAAAACAAATATGTTTCACACTCAATGAATCTATCGATTATTGAAAAAAACGGGAAGGAAACGGACGGGCAAAAAAAAATTCCTACACTCCAGAAGGGATTAGAGTGTAGGAAAATTAAACATACTATGAGAAAACTAAGACCAAGGTACTATAGACTTCGGGTTAAAAAAAACGGTTTTTAGCATACGGGGTAAAATCAGCGGTAAGTGGTAGTTTTGGGTTAGTTAATGGTTTTTTGAGTGGATGTGCGGATTCTTTGATTGGTGGATTCTTTGATGTGCGGATTGGTGGATTAGTGGATGTGCGGATGTGCGGATTAGTGGATTACAGCTTGTTAAAGGGCAAAAAAAATTCCTGCAACTCAGGAGGGATCGAGATGCAGGAAGATTAAACAAACATACTATGAGAAAACTATCTGCAATATATAACGAATATACAGTATATAAAAACGGTATTTAGTTGATGGTAGCCAGACCGCAGGAAGCGGTAGGTATAAAATATATAACGGTAATTTTTAATATTAAAATATTACGCCTGAATGGTTTCGATTGGTAAGAATATTTCGACTCGGGTGCCAGCAGCGCGTCCAGTTTCAGGATCAGTCAAATCGATGGTATTTACTTTTACCCGATCGTTTTGAATTTTATTAAGAATTTCGAGTCGTTGTTCTGTGATGGAAGTTCCCATAGACCGATGGTGATTAGGGATGAGATCAGCCTCTCGTAATTCCGCAGCTTTAGCACGTCCTACTCCATTGTCCTGTACAACGCAAAGAATCGTATTTTCATCATGGAGTGAATATTCAAGTTTTAGCTGACCTTCCGTTACGGTCCTTAATCCGTGTTCAATAGCATTTTCGAGATAAGGCTGAACGATCATCGTAGGAATTGCCATGATATCTTCTTCGATATCGTCGTGAATTTGAATGGTATAGTTGAGTTTACTTTGAAAGCGAAGTTTTTGATTGATGTAAAGATAATTTTCCAAAAAATTGATTTCCTTTTCCAAAGAAATGGTCTCCACATCCGAGTATTCGAGGCTTTGTCGCATGAGCAAGGCAAACTTTGCGAGATATTTGGCGGCAATTCCCGACTCATCAGAAGTAATAAAAGTCTGAATAGAATTAAGCGCATTGAATAAAAAGTGGGGATTCATCTGTGCTCTTAAAGCCTTTAGTTTTAGTCCGTCAGCTTCCAGACGAAGTACCTCTGCTTCGTGAATTTTCTTTTCTGCTTCGTATTTCACCTCTACTTCAATCCGGGTTCGATCCCGGACGGTATCATTATGCCTGCTTAGCATATGATCGTGTAAGACCTGAAAATCGTAGGCATTTCTATAATCATCAATACTCGCATGATAACTCGCTACCTCTTGACAAACCGTAGCCGTTTGTAAATCGTCTTTACTTTGTTTACCATTTTCGATAGCGGAGACAAAATACTTCTGAGCTTTGCTATTTTTGCCTAGCTTGGCATAAAGCTGAGCCCGTCGGCAGTCGATAATGGAAAAATTGACCAAGTTACGGCGGGGTTTTTCGCGGTAAAGATATTCTGCACGATCATATAGTTCAAGTGCTTCGTCGTATTTTTCTTCTTTAAAATAAATGTACCCCAAATTAGCGTATGCCCCGGCACGTGCATTCTGGCTGATATCATCGGTAATTTTGATGGCCTTACGAAAATATTTTTTGGCCCGAAAATCATCCTGGTTGGCAGTGTAGCCATTACCTACGTTTAAATAATGCCAAGACAAACGGGTTTGCATACCCAGGGATTCGCACCAGTTAACCACCCGCAGATAAGCGTTGATACTTTTATTGATCTGTCCATTGTCCTGATAGATTCTACCCAATCCACTATGAATAATAGTTCGAAAATAATAGTCTTTCAGCGTTAATTTGACGGGCAGACGGTCGATAATTTTATCTGCCTCCAGCAGCATACTAATTGCCTTTTCACTGTCGCGATAGTGCAACTGCAACATCCCTTGTCGACAAACCAAGCGGGCCTCCAACCTTTTGTTGGGAAAGGATTCTAATAATTTTGCAACTTTGTCAAGATACAGTGTTGCCTCCTGGTGCTGATCAAGATTGATACAAATACCAGCGTAATCAATGTAAGTATCTATTTGCTGGTGCACTTCACCACGCTCTTCCACAATATGGATGGCTTTTTTGAGGTGAATATCCGCCAGGTGATAATTATAGAGCTGGTTTTCAATAAAGGCCGTATAGAGATGAAAGTTAAAAAGAAAGTCCTGATTAGGCGATTCGTTAAGAATAGACTTCATTTCACTCAGGTAGTTCAGCGCCTTTTTGTAGTTGGTAAACATAAAATGCTCCGCCAGTTTGTCGAGCAGCAGAAGCCGCTGACTTTTATTTTTCTGATTAGCCAAGCGATCTTCCAATTGCCTAACCGCTGCGGTGTTGGTTCGTACCTGAGACATGACTTAAAAATATTGAAGTATTGCACAAAAAATTAAGGTTACAATTGCCGGACAAGTGTAACCTTAATTTTGGTATGAATCTAACAATTAGTAGCAAAAAATTACTGAGGAACCAGACCACCACAAGTGTTCCAGCGACTGCCGCCTTTTGTTTTTCTACCTCCAGTTAGTTTACCGAGATTATTTTTCTTAATGATCTGTAAATCCCGCTTTACATCCATGAGTTTTTTCTTCTTTCCCATAGTAAAATATGTTTGTGTAATTTTAAATTCTGGACAATTCCTTCCTAGCTTTTAAAAGCGTAATGCTAAATTACATCTTTATCCTAGCTTTACAAATAATTAGTCCTTCTTTCTCTTCTTCAGGTCGTTCACAAATAATTG
Organism: uncultured Saprospiraceae bacterium; assembly: GCA_938015415.1. Taxonomy (GTDB): domain Bacteria; phylum Bacteroidota; class Bacteroidia; order Chitinophagales; family Saprospiraceae; genus JALZUU01. The sequence continues at coordinate 7,338 of CALLPK010000039.1, read as the reverse complement.
AAATTCAGCACATTACAAAAAAACAACATTTATTAAGCACTTCTTATCAATTAGTTATATTTGCCAATGAACATAGTCATCAAATGGCCCAATCAAACATTTTTTTTAAAAACATATAATATTCTACCTCAAGAATCGCACCTAAAACGCCCATTTTCACTAGAGCATCATTCCATTTTGAAGATTGTTGATTCTGACCATAAAAGCGGGTCTCCGTCTGCGGGAAACCTCAATCTGCTTTTTGTCGTCCATTACCAGGTATCCTCCATCGCCTTTTACAAACTCCCTCATATAGTTCAGGTTAATGAGGTGTGATTTATGTACCCGGTAAAAGTTGTAGTTGGCCAGCATATCCTGATAAAACTTAATGGTTTTGGATGCCGTTATTTTTTCCCCGCCTTTTAAGTAAATATGGGTATAATTATCCTCTGCTTCACAGCGGATAATATCCCGAATATTGCGAAAATAAATATTATCGGTAGCGGAAATACTAATCTTCTCGAATGTGTTAGGATTGTTATAGTGGTTTTTAAATACCTCCAATCGCTGATCAATCTGCCCTTTTTCACCGGGAATAATACGAGAAATCGCATCGACTAACAAATCCGGATCAATTGGCTTAATAATATAACCGATGGCACTATATTGAAAAGCACGAACTGCAAACCTTTCGTAAGCCGTCACAAAGATCACATCAAAATTTTTCGGTTTCGGTATTTTATTAAGCATCTGAAAGACCAGCCCATCACCCAGGTTGATATCTAAAAAAGCAAGATCAGGTTTAATATCTGGATTATTAAACATCTCAATACCCGTAGCGACACTATCCGCAGTCGCAATGATCTCTACGTCGGGACGATAGCGACTCAGCAGATTTTTTAAATTTATGACTCCGTTAACCTCGTCCTCGACGATCACTGCTTTTATAGTAGTTGACATAGTTATGTGTTATGTATTTTGAAATTCAATTTTAGTAACTTAATCGGCAACCTTGAAGGTTATCCGATACTTTTGGGGGAGAGAGAAAAGTTTGCAGACAAAGAAAAAGAAATATAAAAAAATTATAATGCAAATTTAATTAAAAAGTGGATATAATAAAAAATTTTCATTTAAAATTATCCGCTTATTTGGGGAGTGTCCGCTAATACTGTGTCAGCGCGGAAGCTTTCCTTTATAGCCTGTCCCGAGCATCTTCTCGGGAAACCCAAAGGTGCGGGATGCCTGAGCAAATGATAATTACTAGCGAACCCGCAGGGCAGGGAGGCCACACACTTGTTCGTACAGTCTCCTTATCTGTTTTCCGTACGCAGTGATAAATCCTCTGATAGTTGTCGTCCAAATTGGCGCCTGTTCAGCATAGATTTTTCGTAAACCAGCGCACTAAATTTAAGATCATGCAGCAAGCAATCCACCCAGTTATTCAGGTGAAACTGCATCCATTTCTTCTGTACGTTATCGTTTTTAAATCCGGAAATTTTCGATAAAAATGCCTGCGCAAGCATTTTTTTCTGCTCAGGATTTTTAATAATTTCTCTGAAGAAGTCGTAAGTAGCCACCGTAAAAGGAGTAAAAGCCTTTCCTCTTTTTAGTTTACGCTGAAAACTGGACAACAGATAATTTACGGTCCGCAAGTTATCACATTCGTAATGATCGATCATCTCGATTAAATCCAGTAATACATTTTCGTCCGGAAATTCTGATTTTGTTTCTCCTTGTAAAACGGACAAGAGGTTTTTAACTTTTTCACTTTCGCCAAGCGTCATGTTTGAGAGTATCTCAAAGATGTAAAACCCAAGAGCGAACGTATTTTCAACCTCCAGCTCTACGCCCGGATCCAGTCCGGAAATAGCACCAAAGGAAGACAATCGGTGTGTAGCGATGCCATGATAAAAATTATGTTTTGCTTCTATATAGGCGGGTAAATACAAAAATTTAGCGTTGTATTGCTCTTCTGCAAAAAGGTTACCAAGGTCAGTAATAATTTCTGCTACTTTGTCTTTTCTGGTAGTGATTACGTAAGAATCCAGTAGATCACTCAACATTTCAATATGGCTATATTTGCTGTTGGGAAAATTATAATGACTCGTTTGAAATTTTTCAATTATTTGTTCCTGCTGCGCAATACGGTCCGGGAGGTTATCTGTGGTGAGCGCTTCTAGTTTGGCCATTAAAAAAGCAGCAGTATTGTCTCCTCTCTGCCACTCCTCCTTATGCGGAATATTTTTGAGGGTGTTGGCTACCATTAATTTTTCTTTCCCATTACCAGAGAGATAAGAAGCATCAAGTATTCTCATCAATTGAACCAGTTGTGTTTCAAGACTAAGTGTATTTATCGCTTCGTTTAAGGCTTTACCATCTCCTTTAAAGGGTTCTTTCACTTTTTGTCGGGACACATATCGTTCCAGTTCAAACTGATATTGCAGTGCGACGACTAACAATCCAGTTTCATTATGTTTTTTAGCAATATCGATGGCTTTTTGGAGTCGCCCCATTGCCATAGGAATAAGAAATTGTTCAATCAAAATATCTACTTCTTCTAATAAAATACGAATCTGACTCCGCACACTCCGTTTGGCATGGTAGGCCACCTGGCTCCGCATGATTAATTCGGCCAATTGGACTTTGTAAACTTTTAAATTTTTAGAAATTAAGCTATCAGAAAAATTGGCCTTCACAATTTTTTCATCATAACTATCCTGTCCGTTAATGAAATCGAATAACTCTGTCAAGTGGGATTTGACAGAAGAAAAGTGAATTTTGAGAAACCGTTTTTCAGCGGCGCTCATTTTTTTTATTAGATAAAATAACTGTGCAGAAGGTGTCTTCATTCCAAATTAGTGTAAGGCCTTTAGCCATTTTGTAAAGATTAATATTAAGTCCTTTCCACGGACAATACCGTGTAAAGTTTAGAATCACCCGATTGGAGGTGATAAACACTAATTTTTTGGGGGTAAAAGAAAAAACAAATTCTAAAAAAGTCTAAATTAAATCCAGTTGTTTAACCAAATTTGCTTTATAACTACGTCCAATTGGAATCAATTTCTCTCCTACGTATAGTAAGTTATTGAACAAATTGATATTTTCAATTCGGTGGACAGGAACGATATATTGCTTGTGTACTCTCATAAAATCCAGTTTTTCCAACTTTTTCATGATGGATACCAGAGATATTTTTGTTACGAATTTCTTTTTCTCCGTATGAATATTACAATAATTTCCATCGGATTTAATCCAGTAGATTTCGCTATATTTTATACGATTTAGCACATTATTATTTCTGATATAAAAACATTCCTGATCGCTATCAGTCGCAGCTTCCTCTTTTTTATCACCATCTTCGATGGTACGTACTGCCTGTTCCACGGTACTCTGAAGTGTAAGTAAATCAAAAGGTTTTACCAAGTAGGCCAGAGGTTTGAGGGATTGAGCGTGCGTGTAAGTAGCACGATCCCTGCTTTGAGTAATAAAAATGAATGGGATATTTTTTTTCTCTAAGGAACTTGCCAGTTCGATACCATTGACCTGGCCGTTAATTCCAATATCCATCAGTACCAAATCAGGTGTGTATTTGTTTATCGCAGCGATGGCATCCTTGGCATTATCAACCTGACCAGCAAAACCATAGTTTAGCTCTTTGATCAACATTTCAATCTCAAGCGCAAAAGACAGATTGTCTTCAACAAGCAGAATATTAAACGTAGTCATGAGAAATAGAGAATAAAAAGATTTTATACCTAGTGTGTAAACAGGTACAGACCGGCATTAAAACCGATGAAATAAAAGAAATGTTTGGGTAGTCCTTTTTATTCTGAAAATTAAAATAAATTAATTATCAAAATAATAAGACAAAGATAGTAAATTATTTTAAAAATTCCTGTCTATACACTTATTTCTTGTGAACTGTTAGCACGTATTCTATTGGGTAGAATAATAGAGAAGATGGTTCCCTCTCCAACGCTGCTGGAAACGTCTAATGCTCCGGATTGCATTTCGAGCATTTCCCGACAGAGTAATAATCCCATTCCGGTTCCTGCTTCGTTTTCCGTTCCTCGGGTTGAAATAATTTCTTCGGTATCGTTCCGTACCTGATCTAGCTGATAGGGAGTCATACCGATGCCATGATCTTGAATATGCAAGCTAACAAAACCATCTTTTTGGGTGTGGGAAATGTTGATGGTTCCTTTTCGATGGGAAAATTTAATCGCATTGTGGATAATATTACGCAGTAAACTATGCAAGGTCAGTCCATCCACATACATCCGGAGCTCATTTGGAATATCTACTAATAATACGATCTCTTTTTTTGTAATTAATTTATCCAATCTATCCAGAACATCCTGCAGAATAGATTGCACGCTTACCGTATCGGGGTGTAGTAGAAGATCTCCCCTTTCCTTGAGCGCCCAGTTGAGTAAATTATCTAACAATAGGCTTAGATCATGGGCCGAGTTTTCAATAAACTCAGCCAACTGAGGAATTCTTTCCACTTGCTTGCTTCGAATGAGGTAATTTATTTTTTGTTCAATGCCTTCAAAGGTCGAAACGTAATCTTTCAAATCGTGTCCGATAATGGCGATCAGGTGATCTTTGATTTTGCTAATCTGCTCCATTTCCCGATACTGTTGGGAAATCAGGACCTTATCATCTTCTATTTTTTGGGTTCGTTGTTTTACCTTTTTTTCCAGTTTACGATTGATTTCATCCAGACGGTAGATCCGGTAGCGGGAGAGAGAAACCCCGAGGGTCAGAAAAACCAGGGCGCAGAGGCTATAAAAAAGCCAAGTCTCTGTAAAGGGTTTGAGTACCTGTACTTGTACAGAAGCATAGATGGTTTCCATCTTGATACCAGCATGTACCTTAATATCTATGGTGTGGGTTCCACCAGGTAAACCATTGAGTCGAACATAGTGATTGTCCATGGCCTGCCAAGTATCGTGTATTCCTTTTATTTTATAAAAAAACTGATTTATTTCCAGTCGGTCATAATCCAGTAGCGCAAATTTTAAACTAGCTGATTGAATATCTCCGTTGAGCACTAAGGTTGCTCCCCTGTTTATTCCATTTTCGGAGACGTTGTAGATTTTATTATCCTTGCGAACTACCGTGATGTCGGTAACGATAATTGGCGAGTTAGCATCAGCCTCCGGAAATTGTCTTATTTTGGCTGGATCAAATGCAACCATACCATTAACTCCGCCGAAGTAAATGGTCCCATCCGTATCCTGAAAGTGTGCGTATTGGTTAAATTCGTTACTGGTTAGTCCGTTTGTTTTATAGTAGACGATGACTGTTTTATCCTTTTTGTTAAAACAAATTAATCCTTTACTGCTCGGTAGCCAAAGTTGGTTATTCACTCCTTCATAAACCGCATAAAGAATATCATGCGAAAATCCCTGGCTGGTCGTATACTGGCGCGTCAGATGATTATCTTCTGGGTACCATTCCAGCAGACCACCTCCACGGGTCGCAATCCAGTTGACGCCATCCTCATCCTGGTACAGATACAATAGATGATTAAATTCAAACTTGTGGTGCGCAATAATACCTTCCTCCCAGTCCAATATAAAGAGTCCATTAGCAGTGCAAATATAAACCTGACCATCTACTTCGCTGAAACTGTTGATAATCAAATCTTTCAGCGATTCAAATTCGTTATATCGATCATACGGTAAAACAGTGTCAATGGCAGGATCGAGTAGATATAATCCACTATTGGCGCCGATCAGGATCAAACTATCAGGTGACCGAATAAATGTTTTTGAGTTTAGAGATCGATTATTCTTATCCAGGTACAGGACTTCACTAGTATGGTCTTTAAGATTTATTTTGATGATACTGGGACCATAGATACTATTATAAATATATCCATCCCACATAATTCCATCTTGGGAATAAGTGGTAAATTCTTCCACTTCGAAAGGTTCAAAATATCCCGTATTTTTATTGAGTTCAAAATAGCCACTATAGGTATTCACAAACAAAGTAGAATCCGTCAGTTTATAGATACCACGCATACTAATTTTGGCGTTGTCCATATAAGGTGTAAAGCTGGATTTATTAAAACTCATATAATTCAACCCATTGATATCATTATACCAAATTCCTCCGCTTTTATCTCCCACAAAAAAGGTGAGTCCATTTGTTCTTTCGGCTAAAATAAATCTGTCCAAATTGTTATTGAGTACTCTTGCTCCGTTTTCAAAAAGTGAAATCCGGTCATCGGGCCCTTCTAACCACAACCTTTCTTTGGTATCAATTCCAAAGCGTTTTATCTGAGATGACTGCGTATTTGCTACGTCTTTTTTATCAAATAAAAAGATATCTCCTTCCTGATCTATCTTATAAAGTGATCTGCTGGCACCCTGCGTAAAAAGAAATACCTGACCTTCTTCAGTCGAAAAAATTTTTATGATTCGATTTGAAAAATCTGACTGATAAATCAATTGCCGATTCGCATCTAACTTGGTGATGCTACCCGGTTGTATAATTAAAAACCCCGAATCCAATAAAGGATATAGTATTCCTTTGTTTATCAAACTGGAATCAATGGGAAATTTTGTGAATTTATCCGTATACTGGTATACTTCCCCCTTGGCGGTGGTTATCCATAAACCGTAAAGTTCATCCTGCGCAATTTGCCATACGTCTGACCATTCAAAAGGAACCTCTTTTCCCAGATATTCATCGACAGGGATCATCCTATCTTTTTGCTGATCAAGAATATCCACGGAAACTTTATGCCAGCATTTGACACCATTATCATAATAATGCATTCTGTTAATAAACCAGATATTACCAGCTTGGTCTTCCCGAATCTGATTGATATTATCGGACCGTAATTTATATTTACCTTGATTATATACCTTAAATTTTTGACCATCAAAACGGTTTACCCCATAATCTGAGCCTACCCAGATATAATTCCGACTATCCTGATAGATATCCTCTATATAACGGGAGGATAGTCCATCATCTGTTGTATACGTTTTATGATAAAACAGATAGGGGTCTAGCTGGCCGAACAAGGGTAGCGCAGTTATCAAATAAAGGAAAAACAAGCAATAATATTTTATCATTAAAGAAAATTACGTGTTTAAAATAATCATATGTGAACAAGACTGCTCAAAACAAGTATGTAAACAAAGTGAACTACCCCGCCCCAAGGGTACGGGAAATTCTAAACGTTGATTAAATTTAAGTATTTTTACCAAAATATTTTTTATAAATGTCAGATCCAACCCGAGCAAATTTCAGCCCGATCAAAGAGTCTATCCACGAGATTATCTTTGAAGCAGATACACCTGCTGGTAAATATTTTGACATTGTACTAATGGCTTT
>CALLPK010000038.1 GCA_938015415.1 uncultured Saprospiraceae bacterium | reverse complement strand
GTAAGAAAAGATATCAACGATTCCACCACGGATCGAAAACTGCCCGGGTTCGTAGACAAAGTCGGTTCTTTCAAAACCGTATTCTACTAATATTTCAATAATAAAATCAACATCCATTTTTTCGCCCTTGACCATTCTGATCTTTTTTTCATTAAGGACAGATGGAGCAACTACCTGTTCAAAGAGGGCCTCAGGATACGTAATAATGAGTTCACCAACTGCAGACGATTCGGTAATTTTATTGATCGTTTCGGTACGCTGAAGGACGTTGGTATTATTGAGTTGATCGAAATTAGCGGGTCTTTTAAAAGAGTCGGGAAAGAAGTGAACGGGCTTTTTGCCAAGGATATTGGACAGGTTGTTTTGCAGGTATGCGGCCTCTTCTTTATCATTGCAAACAACGAGATGAAACTGCGGAGCGGCCAGATACGTTCCCGCCAGGACAAAGCTATCCTGTGCGCCTACTACTCCGGTCAATTGTGTTCGGGGTGGTGGAGACGTTGAGAGTTGAGCGACAATTTTTTCCACGCGTTTGTCTTCGCGGTATAAAGCAATTAAGCGTTCCAGATTCTGCACGGTACAAAGATAGTTTTTTTTTGAATGGCTGGTTAGCCGGTTAACTATTGGCTTGTGGGCTTTCCTCAATTGCAAAAACACTGCGTTAAAAAAAACAAAACCAATAGGCAAATAGCTAACTAGTCAACCAGTAAATAGTTTACCCTATCTCAATAATATTATCTTTACCAAAAAAAACATGCTCAACATCGAAATCAAAGCGCGCACCAATCAACCCGATCATATCAAGTCTATCTTAGAAAACCTTGGAGCAGACTATCGAGGAATTGATCATCAGATTGATACTTACTTTGCAGTTCCAGATGGGCGTTTAAAACTACGCCAAGGTAATATTGAAAATAGTTTGATTTTCTACCAGCGTCCTAATCAAGCTGGCCCCAAAGCTTCTAATTTTTTATTATATCACCCAGAACAAGAAAATAGTGACAAACTGAAGAATTTATTAACCATTGCCTTAGGACAAAAGGTAGTCGTTGATAAACATCGAGCTATTTATTTTTTTGAAAATGTAAAATTTCACGTCGATCAAGTCACCGGATTGGGAGACTTTGTAGAAATTGAAGCAATGGATAAAAAGGAGACGGGTGACATAGCCATTTTGGAGAAACAATGTAAAAAGTATATGGAATTATTTGAAATCAAAAAGGCAGATCTGGTGAATGGATCTTATAGTGATTTGTTAAAAAAGTAGCAACCTTAAAAAATGCTAAATATTTTAAGGTAATGCTTGTCACTTCAATGAAATAACAAGCATTACAATATTTTTTAAAGCGCATTGTCACAACAAGCAAAATAACCAGAACCACAGCTAGTGGAACAAGGTGAACCGTTTGGTCCATAATTACCAGAGCAACCAGTAGATCCAAATCCACCTGAGTCACAGCTAACAGCAACTCCATTAGTCACACAAATACATCCTAATGTTCCTACTGGTTGTGAGGTGCCTGGTTCTCCAAAAGCACTTTGCAGTGGGTTACCTCCTCGTAAGACCGCAGTATTATTCGTACCACTTAAATCAACAGTCATTCGAGCCAATCCAAATCCAGTAATCACCACTCCCTCCTCATCTACTTTTAAATTATCATCTACATCAGAGAGACGTAGAGAAAATCTTCTAGATGACTCCAAGTCATTAACAATGAGTTGATTACGAAAATAAAAAATCTGCGATTTACCAATTACCTCTTCAAATAATGGATTGTCTAACTTTTCAGTTTGTAATTTATAAAGCAATGTTCTTTGATCAAAATCTTTATTTTTGACAAATACTAAAAGTTGTTGATCATTAGTAGATCGAATGTAAACCTCTCCTTTTATTACCTCTCCTCTTTGAAAGTCTTGTTTTAGATTGTTAAACGTATTCATAATCTCCGTGGCATTTTCAATTTCAAAAGATTTTATTTGTTCTTTCGAACAAGACATGATGAAAACACCAAGAAATAAAATTACGAAAACAGGAAGTTTTAAATTTTTCATAAATTTTTAATTTTAAAAAGTAATTAAATTGTATCATCACTCAATAATAATGATAAACAAAAAATTCACCATAAAAAGTAAAAACTAGTACTATTTAGCTACTTGGGCCATAATCAAAAGATAGAAGCCAATAGCAAAGCTTAGCTAAAATCGAACTAAGATTCTAACAAAAATTTACGTAATTTTATACTTTAAAAAACTGTTTCACACATTCAAAACTTAAGAAACAACCGAATGGAAAAACCACAATTAGAAAAACTTTGTTATTCGACCCGACAACTCGTTGCAGAGGTCGCTAGTTTTATCAAAAAAGAGGTTGGCAAAGTAGAATTAAATTTAATTGAGACCAAAAGTAAGAATAGTTTAGTCAGTTATGTAGATAAGACCGCAGAAAAACGACTCGTCTCCGGGTTACAGGCCCGACTAGACGGTGCCGCTTTCTTGACCGAAGAAGAAACCATCGTTGCTTCCGAAGGAACGTACCAGTGGATCATCGATCCGTTGGATGGTACCACCAATTTTTTGCACCGGCTCCCCATATTTTCTATCAGCGTGGCGCTCCGTTTTGAGAACCAAATCATCATGGGGATTGTCTATGAAGTAAATAAAGAAGAATGTTTCTACGCTTATCGGGATGGCGGCGCCTGGTTAAATGACGAAAAAATATCTGTAAGTCCTAATTTGGTTTTCGAAGATACCCTCATTGCAACGGGATTTCCTTATTACGATTTCCAGCATATAGATGCCTATTTTGGGGTGCTTCGTAATTTTGTAGAACGCACCCGGGGAATTCGTAGATTAGGCTCTGCGGCCGTAGATTTAGCATACGTGGCCTGTGGTCGTTTTGATGGCTATTTTGAATATAGTTTAAACGCGTGGGATGTCGCTGCCGGAATTATTCTAGTCAAAGAAGCAGGCGGGAAGGTATCCGATTTTTACGGTGGAACAGATTATCTGTTTGGTAAAAATATTTTAGTAGGAAGTAATAGTACTCACAAAGAAATGTTAGCAACGATTAGTCAACATTTTACAAAAG
>CALLPK010000037.1 GCA_938015415.1 uncultured Saprospiraceae bacterium | reverse complement strand
AGTAACCGCTTCTGATAATTGTTCTGCAGCTTTTGATATTACATTAGCTGTTAATGATGTAACAACGCCGGGTTCTTGTCCTAATAATTTTACCATCACCAGAACCTGGACCGCGACCGACGAATGTGGTAACACCGCTACGGCGTTACAAATAATTACTATTGAAGATACCACTCCACCTATCTTTTCTAATATCCCACCAAATGCCAATGCAGAATGTGGTGAAATACCAGCAATAGTTAGTCCTACTGCGGATGATAACTGTAGTCAGGATGTAATTATTACCCTAGTTGAAAGTACTCAGCCAGGTATTTGCAGTAATGTTTCTGATATCGTCCGAACCTGGACGGCGACTGACGCATGTGGAAACACAGCATCCACTCAGCAAATCATCTCTGTTTCGGATAGTAATCCTCCAACGTTTACATCCACCCCAACAGACCAAAATCTGGACTGTTCAGATAACATACCAACGGAAACAGTTTCTGCAATTGACGACTGTGACCCCAATATTACCGTAGATTTTAACGAAATAATTGTAGCAAGTGCTTGTCCAGGAAATTATGAAATTATTCGAACTTGGAGAGCTACCGATTTCTGTGGAAATGAAGCTACGCAAACACAAACCATAAGTGTTCAAGATAATACCAATCCTGTATTTTCAGGTGTACCTGAAAATACCAGTACCGATTGTGATAATATTCCAGCACCTGCTAATCCAACTGCTACAGATGATTGTAGTACCAACGTAAATATTATTTATAATCAACAACGTACTGAATTGGGCTGTCCAGGTAATTATATTCTAACTAGAATCTGGACGGCGGACGATGGCTGTGGGAATCAAACAGTTGCAACTCAGACCATCAACGTGGAAGATATTACTCCACCGACTCTCCTCCAAGTACCAAATAACATAACCATCAATTGTGATGAAACAACTAGTTTAGTAAACCCAATCGCAACAGATAATTGTGATCCAAATGTCTTTATCGACTTTGACGAAATAATAATACCAGGTGCCTGCGAATATAGCTACACCGTTAGAAGAAGATGGACTGCAACAGATCACTGTGGTAACGAAGATATGGCTACTCAACTAATAACAGTTGAAGACAATCTTGCCCCGGTTTTAACAGGAGTGCCGAACGATATAACCGTTAGTTGCGATGATCTAACTACCATACCATTACCTCCAAGTGTAAGCGCAACAGACAATTGTGATCCAAATCCAACCGTAATATTCTCTGAAGAAACTATTGACGGAAGTTGTGAAGGAAACCATACAATTCTCCGTACCTGGACGGCTACAGATGCTTGTGGCAATAGTAATGTTTCTACACAAAGCATCACCGTAGGCGACCAGACACCTCCTGAAATTGCTGAGGCACCAGCAAACATTACCGTAGAATGTGATGCGATTCCTATTGCTAATCTACTAACTGCTACGGACAATTGTTCAAGTGTGATGGTAACTGTCGCAGATGATAACCAAGGAGGTATTTGTGAAGATACTTATACTTTAGTCAGAACATGGACCGCCACGGATGCTTGTGGCAATACGGCTACTACAGCCCAAACGATCACCGTGGAAGATACCACGCTTCCAACCTTAAGTGGCATACCTGCAAATACCACCATAGATGGAAATAGCGGCGAAACGGCTCCTCCAGCACCAAACGATATTAGCGCCTCCGATAATTGTGATACTGATGTAGAAATAGTTTTCACAGAAGATACACAGCAAAACGGTTGTGGAACGGTTATCACCCGAACCTGGATTGCAACGGATAATTGTGGTAACACCGATCAAGAAAATCAAGTAATCACTATTTCAGGAGATTTTGCTATCAGCATAACTCCTTCTTCGCCAACGATTTGCGAAACCGAAGAAATATCCTTCGTAGTCATTGCAGATGAAACTCCTCAGAGTTATCAGTGGTCTGCTAATCAGGGAGGATTTGATGATCCGACATCTGCAAACCCGACGTATATTAGCAACGGTACTGAAAACGTCTCTATAAATGTCATCGTAACGACGGCTTCAGGTTGTGTCGGCGTAGCCAGTACTAATGTTGCCATTAACGAAAATCCAACAGTTCAGGCATTCGCCAATAGTCCTCTTTGTGAAGGTGAAAATATTACCTTATTCGCTAGCGGTGGCACAGCATACCAATGGTCAGGACCAGAGGGAGACTTACCGGGTATTCAAAATCCTGTCATACAAAGTGCTACGGTGGAGCAATCGGGTGATTACTCCGTTACCGTCACTAATAATCAGGGATGTACAACCGTTCAAACAGTCAATGTAATAGTAACTGACAGAATCAGCGCAGATTTCTCTGCAGTACACGCAGATTGTGAAAATCTGGGTAGCATTATTTTAGGTGTCGTAGGAGGTACCGGAAATTATACTTTTAGCTGGAATCCATATCCGGCCAACGGTCCTACTCCTCAGCCACAAAACAGATTTGATTTAAATCCAGGGATTTATAGTGTTACTATTCAAGACGAAGGAGGTTGTGAAATTAGCGTTAATAACATCCTGGTAGAAGACCGGTGTAACAGCGGAGAATGTCCAGTAAGTACTGGAACCATTTCAATAAATGAAGAAAACATATGCTTCGACAACGACAACACTATATCTGCTATCCTGGATGGTAATAGTATTGTTAGTCCTGGCTTTGAAGTAATCTATTTACTAACTGAGCAAAATGGAAATAACCTTATCGTTATAGATTCTTCTTTTACACCTGATTTTAATGTAGCAGCAACTGGAACGTTTACGATTCATACACTCGTATATGATCCTTCAACACTTGATTTAAGTTTTATCAATTTTGGCAGTACTTCTATTTTTGAAATAAACAGCTTACTTCAACAAGGCGGAGGTGACATTTGTGGTGCCTTAGACCTAAATGGCGCTACTGCGCAAGTTATAGCCGTTGAAATCGAAATTACCACTAACGATCCAGACAATTGTAATTCTTCCAATGGCTCTGTTATTATTTCACCAGATAATTATTCTTACCAGTGGAGTGATAATGGAATCGGTGCTAACCGAAATAACCTTGATGCTGGTATTTATCAGGTTACCGCCACGGATAATAATGGTTGTTCTACAACTATTAATCTTGAAGTTAGGGATACTTGTATTTGTATTGAACCAAGCATAACCAATATCAATATTCTTGAATCCAGTTGTGGATTTCAAAATGGTAGCGGAGAAATAGTCGTAGATGGAAATCCACTGGACTACACTTTTGACTGGTCAACCAGTGCAGGTACGCCGAACAGCATCGGTAACCAACGATCCGATTTACAAGCAGGTGTTTACACCGTAACTATTGGATTTTCCGCAGTAACCGATTGTGAAATCGTAGAGACCTTTTCCATTGGAAATATTGATGGACCTAAAATTGATTCAATTGCCACCACTCCAGCAACCTGTAGTGCGCCCGATGGGTCGGCTATTTTATATCCTGATACCTACGATTATATCTGGGTAACTATTGACGGTACAACCACCAATACCAGAGCCGATCTTAAGCCCGGTAAACATAGTATTGTCGTCATCAATCCATTGGCTCCACAATGTCCGGATATTATCACCATAGAAATTGCCTCCGTCAACACCATGTTGGTTACATCTGATGTTATTTCCCAACCACAGTGTGGCGTATCCGATGGTGAGGTAACTATTAATATTGCTAACAGTAATACCAGTAATTTTGATTACATCTGGAGTGACGATCAAAGTATTAATCAAGCTAACCGTGCGGGACTTGAGCAAGGCGATTACACCGTAACGGTAATTGACCAGAGTGCCACGGCTTGCGAAACAATTCTGGACTTCACATTAGACGAACAAGCAGTTGGCGCGACCCTCACCATGAATCCAATTGTAGAAATCAATTGTAACGGAGAGCGGGGTGAATTAATTTATGACATAAATTACGATAATAACTTTACACAACCTGCGAGCATTTTTATTACCAATGATCAGAATGCACCTTTTGACGCTGACCATCTGATTCCCGGCGATTACATCATTGAAGTAGAAGATGCAAACGGTTGCCGTGGTGCAGTTGAAAACTTTACAGTAACGGAGCCTGAGGCATTAATTGCAACCGCAACTATCACGGATATTGAATGTGAATCACCTGGACAAATTGACCTAGCAGTCAGTGGTGGATGTGGAACTTATACTTACAACTGGGGACACCTTCCCGGAACGGATGATCCACAAAATATTACCACCACCAACGAAGGTATTTACATCGTAACGGTAACGGATTGCAGTGGCTGCGAAAAAGTCCTGTTTGGACAATACGTTGGAGATAACTGTGATACCGACAATTGCCCACCTAATCCAAATGTAAACAATATCATTGTTCAGGAAGCAGCATGTGGACAAAATAATGGATCCATCCTTCTGGAAATGTCAGGTGGTGCTCCAAGTGATTTTATCTTTGTCTGGGAACCAAACGTAAGTAATAATAACAGTGCAGATAATATTAGTTCAGGTATTTACACAGTAACTATTCAGCACGTAAATAATCCATCTTGTCCACCAACTATTCAAACCATAGAGGTTGGAAATATTGATGGACCAGAAGCAGTCGTAGTTTTTAGTGCTCCTGCGGGATGTACCAGCGCAGATGGGTCCATCGTTTTATCTCCTACGACTTACCAATATTTATGGGAAGATGGAAGTACAGATTATAATCGTAATGATCTTGTAAAAGGACCACATCCGATCACAATTACCGATCCTGCCACTGGATGTACCAATACCTTGATCGTCAGCGTGGAAGAGGAAAATAATCTTGCCGCTGATATAACCGTGGTCAATGAACCTACCTGTGGTGAAGCCAATGGTACTGCGACGATTAACGTTACCGACGGTAGTGGATT
Source organism: uncultured Saprospiraceae bacterium (assembly GCA_938015415.1). Taxonomy (GTDB): domain Bacteria; phylum Bacteroidota; class Bacteroidia; order Chitinophagales; family Saprospiraceae; genus JALZUU01. The sequence goes on along the minus strand of CALLPK010000037.1, from coordinate 15,446 downwards.
TTATGATTACATCGATTGGGGCACGAGTGCTTCCCGTAATGACCTGGTAGCCGGAATTTTATATACCGTCACTGTCGCGGACAGATTAACGGGATGTGAAACAATCACCAGTATAATTTTACAAGACAATGTTGTCAGTGCAATCGTCAATGTCGATCCACAGGTAACGGTTTCCTGCCCGGGAGCATCCGACGGAACCGTTATTTACACTATTGAATTAGAACCTGGATTTGCCGGACCAGAGGAAGTTAGCATCAAAAGGGACAACAACAATTTTGCAAATGGAACGCTTACGCCCGGCAACTACTGTATTGAGGTCAGAGATGCCAATGGTTGTCTGGCTGGAACAGGTTGTTTTGAAGTAATAGAACCTGAATCTATTAACGCGTCTTTTTCTATTACCAATAAAGATTGTGATTTTAATGGTAACGAAACGCTGGGTAGTATTAACCTGGAGGTGATGGGTGGTACGGGAAATTATTTATTTAACTGGAATCATCTAGGCTCCGGAGACGATCCGCAAAATATTACCGATTTACAAAACGCAACTTACGCAGTAACTATCACAGATAAAAATGGTTGTAGTACTACCGTTGGAGATATGGTTGTAGAAGATGACTGTACTCCTTGTATAGCACCTATTGTTTCAGGTGTCACCACTACTGATGCAACTTGTGGCAACAACAATGGATCAGTAACAATTCAGGTAGAGGGTAATCCTGCTATTTATTCTTATGAATGGTTACCCAATATTCCAAACAACGGCAATAGTGCGGATAATTTGGGAGCCGGATCATACGAAGTCATTATTTCTGAATCTGGTTGTAATGAGACAGCAACCGTTAACTTTATTATTACCAATACCGATGGTCCCACCGCCAGTATCGTGACCACTACACCCGCTAGCTGTGATGCAAGCGATGGTTCTGCCATTTTAGGACCGGACATTTTTGAATATAATTGGGGGGCGTCATTTGGTACAGGATTTACAAAAAACAATTTACCAACCGGTAGCTACATCGTTACCGTAACGGAACCGGGTAATATTTGTACCAACACTATCGAAGTAAACATCGGACAGGAAAGTCCTCTATTGGTGGATCACCAGATAATCGCTCAACCTAATTGTGGTCAAGCGGATGGTCAGGTTAATATATCCGTAGAGAACGCTGCTGAACCAGCAACCTACGATTGGAGCAATGGAGCAACTGGAGCTATACAAAATAACTTGATTGCAGGTCAGTACACCGTGACTACTACTGACGAGAATGGTTGTACCGCAGAAACAAATTTCGTTCTTACGGATAATATTCCGGCAGCGACGATCACCATAAATACCGTTTTAAATAATACCTGTATCGGCAGTTCCGACGGACAAGTTGACTACAACGTAGTATATGACAACGGATTTACAGTACCCGCCGACATTGAGATTATCCATAATGGCATCGCTCAGATAAATGGTCAGTTAAGTGCTGGAGAGCATTGTATTGTTATTAAAGATAATAATGGCTGTCTTGCCGGCGAAACTTGTTTCACCATCATTGACCCAACCCCAATTGACGTAACTATTACGACTACGGATAGCGATTGTGATAACGGAGGAAACATTGATTTAACCGTCACGGGCGGAACCGGCAACTACACTTACAACTGGTCAGGAATCGGTACCAATAATACAGAAAATCAGACAGACTTAACAGAAGGAACCTATAGCGTAACCATTACGGATACTAATAATTGTGAGAGGACTATTGAGGCAATCATCATTGAGACCAATTGTACCACTTGTGAAGATCCAGTGATTGTTGGTTCTGAAATTCAGGAAGCAACCTGTGGTTCTGCCAACGGTAGCATTCAATTAACCATCGCCGGAAATCTGGAAGATTATTCATTCATCTGGTCAAATGACATTAACAACAATAGTCCTGTAAATAGTAATTTAGCGACAAACACTTATACTGTAACGATTACCAATACCGTCTGTCCCGCAACTTTAATTGCGTCTTTTATTATTCAAAATATTGACGGACCAATAGCGACCGTAGCTAATGTGACGGCTGCTTCTTGCAATACGGCTAATGACGGTACGGCTACTTTAGCACCCGCAAACTATATCTATAACTGGTCGGCAGGAACGGCAAACGGAAATACCCAAACCGATTTAGCTGCGGGACCTTACGAAGTGACGGTCATTGATCCGGCTACGGGTTGTGACAATGTGTTGCTGGTAGAAATTCCGGAAGAAAATAATTTAACAATAGACATTCTTGTTACTAATCAACCAACTTGTAATCAATCTGATGGCGCCATAGAAATCCAGGTAACGGGCGGTAGTGGAAACTACAGCTACTCTACCGGACAGGCCATCAGGACAGACTTAGCAAGAGGCGTTTACACACCTATTGTGACGGATATAACGACAGGTTGTACCGCAACAGCAACAGTTAGTTTAACTGATGATGTAATCGGAGCAACCGTCATGGTAAATCCGGAATTCTTTTTATCCTGTATCGGCGCAAACGACGGTACCGCAGTCTTCACTATTATCGAAGAAGATGGTTTCACAACACCGCAACGAGTCGAGATCGTCCGTACGGATGATCAGGTAATTTACCAGAATGGACAATTAACACCTGGCGATTATTGTATCAATGTATACGATGGAAATGACTGTTTAGCAGGTAACGGATGCTTCGCAATCATCAGTCCTGCTCCACTCAACGTAAGCAGCCTGACAACCGACGCAGACTGTGATCAGCAAGGAACTATTAACCTGACGGTCAACGGTGGAACGGCTCCTTATACCTATGATTGGTCCGGTACCAATGCCACGACTAATTCCGTAAATGTGGACGCCGGAACTTATGCAGTCACCATTTCAGACGCCAATAATTGTACGTTGACCTTATCCGGCTTTAACATTGCGAATGATTGCGTTCCTTGTGACGAACCACAAATAATCGGAGCCATAGTTACGGATGCTAATTGTAATGAAAACAACGGTAGTATCTTAATCAATATGTTAGGTGATGCCACGGATTATACCTTCGCATGGACACCATCTAATCTTGGAAACACCTCCAATCCAACGGAATTAATTTCGAGAGATTATACGATTACCATTACCGAAAATACAATCGGCTGCGAAAACACGACTACGGTCAGAACTTTCACGGTAGCAAATACCAACGGACCAGAAGCTACCGTCGAAAATATAACCAACGAAGATTGTGGACAGGCAAACGGTAGTGCTTCCCTGACACCTGCCAATTACACTTTCGAGTGGGGCACCACTATCGGAAATGGAGCTTCGCAAAACAATCTTACGGCCGGAACTTATTCCGTCACCGTTATCGAACCTGGTAATCCTTGTACGAATGTAATAGAGGTTGTGATTGGTAGTAATAGTGATCTGATCGCAACTGCAACGGTTGATCAGAACGCAACCTGTGGAAACAGCGATGGCGCGGCCACCATTATTGTCAGTAACGGTAGCGGAAATTACAGCTACAGCTGGAATAGTGGTAATAGTCGCAATGATTTACCTGCTGACTGCTATGATATATTAGTTACAGATACCGATTCTGGTTGTAGTACCGAAGTATCATTTTGCATTACGGATGAAGTAGCTGGTGCAGAAATAGTTATTGATCCAAGTACTGCTGTTAGTTGTGCAGGTGCAAATGACGGTACGCTGGATTTTGATATTATTTATGAAGATGGCTTCGCAAATCCAGCAGTTATTCTGATTAAAGATCCTGCGGGAAATATTGATAATAATGGGAATTTATTTGCCGGAACCTGGTGTGTAGAAGTAGTAGACGCAAATGGCTGTCTGGCCGCAATAACTTGTGCTCAAATTACGGAACCAACCGCAATTGATCTGACCATCGGCATTGTCGATGCGGATTGTGAAACTACTGGCTCTATCGAAGTAACTGCAACTGGTGGTACCGGAACACTTACTTATAACTGGGCAGATGTCTCTGGTTCCAGTAATCCTGCTAACCAAACAGACCTGAATCCTGGTGTCTATAATTTGACCATCACCGATCAGAATGGTTGTGCAACGGTGCTGGAACCTATCACGGTGAGCAACGAATGTCCGACCGAATGTGAACCTTTTGAAGTGTTAAGCGAAGTTATTGTAAACGCTACCTGTAACCAATCTAACGGTTCTGTTATTCTGGATATAACGGGTGATGAATCCGACTTTATTTATAATTGGACCAACGACCTCAGTAACAATCATACGGCAAATAATTTAGCGGTCGCAACGTACACGGTAACGATTACCTCTATTGCTAATCCTGGTTGTGAAATCATTCATAATATTGTTATAGAAAATGAAGATGGCCCGGCAGTAGAAATAGTTAGTCAATCTCCAAGCACTTGTGAAACAAACGACGGAGGAGCCACTTTATCTCCGGCCAATTACCTGTACATTTGGAGTGACGGAGGAAGCGGAGCCGTCAGAAGTGATCTCAATAATATTGCTTACTTCATTACCGCAGTAGACAATGCAACGGGTTGTCAAAACATCATCGAGCTAACCATTGAAGATATCAATCCACTAGTAAGTAGTGTAACGATTGACAATCAACCAACCTGTGGCATGTCCAACGGAGCGGTGACCATCAACGTAACGGGTGGTAGCGGAGATTATAGTTTTGGAAATACCCAAAATCTTGCATCTGGTCCGCAGGAAGTCATCATCATTGATAATATCACGGGTTGTGAAACAATCTCAAACTTTGTCCTGGAAGACAATGTCTCCGGTGCTACGGTGACCGTCGACCCTGTTATTCTTCTGGATTGTCTGGGAGATCAAAATGGAACTATTGATTATAATATTGAATTGTCTACCGGATTTGCTACTCCTGAACGAGTAGAAATTCTGGATGAAAATAATCTGGTTGTTACCAACGGAGCATTAGGAACGGGTAATTATTGCGTTATTGTTTATGACAATAATGATTGTTTGGCCGGCCAAGCCTGTACTGAAATCGCTGAGCCAACTGCCATTGAAATAACCATATCCTCGCAAAATGCTACCTGTAGCGAATCGGGAAGTATTGAGTTAAATATTTCGGGAGGTACGACTCCTTACCAGGTTGACTGGGCAGATGTTGCGGGTCTTGATAATCCGGAAGATCGTACCGGACTCGTAGCGGCCACCTACCTGGCGACCATTACGGATGCCAATGGCTGTACCACCGTTGTCCCGGCTACGACAATCGAAACTTCCTGTGAACCTTGTACTACTCCACCCGCCATCGTTAGCATTCAAACCATTGGTTCTGATTGCGAAAATGATAATGGATCAGCAGTCATTGAAATAAATGGAAACCCAACTGATTATATTTTCAGATGGTCGGCTCCGGCCAATAGTACCACTGCGGAAGCTACTAATTTAGCACCCGGCGCTTACACGGTGACCGTAGCTAATGCGGACGATGTGTCTTGTTTCAGTGAACAAATTTTTATTATTGAAAATAAAGAAGCACCCGTTGCAAGTGTAGTAGAAAATCAAGCGGCAACTTGTGCCGCAGCAAATGGTAGCGTGCGTTTCGAACCAACAAATTATAATTACACCTGGCCAGATAACACCGTAGCTGCGAGCCGAGATGATTTAACGGCAGGGACTTATTTCGTAACTATTTCAGAAGCTAATAATGGCTGTGAAAATGTAATAGAAGTAACGGTGGATACCGAAAGTAATTTAGGCATAACGCATACCGTGGTCACGCCTCCAACCTGTGGAGAGGCCAACGGTGAAGTGCATTTTGATATTACGAATGGTAGTGGTCAATATACTTTTGAACCAACTATTTCTGATAATACTATGAGCGGATTAGCCGCAGGAGATTATCAGTTACTGGTGACGGATATCGTAACGGGTTGTGATACCCTTTACGAATTCAGCTTGACCGATGATGTTGTGAATGCCGTCGTAAATATTGAGTCTACCGCACAGGTTTCCTGTATTGGAGAAAGCGATGCGACGATAGCCTTTAACATTGACTATAATCCTGGATTTATTCAACCCGTAACTATCCTAATTTTACAAGACGGCGTAGAATTTACCAACGGAAATCTGGGGATTGGAGAATACTGCATTGAAGTAAAAGATGGAAATAATTGTATCGCAGCGGTAGAATGCTTTAGTGTAACCGAACCTGCTCCTTTAAATACTGCCATCACTTTAAATAATAAAACTTGTGATACGCAAGGTAGTATTGAATTGATGGTAACCGGAGGAACCACTCCTTATATCTATAATTGGAGTAGCGGAAGTGACACTGCCAACTTAACTAATTTAAATAGTGGCATTTACAATGTTACAATTACCGACGCCAACGGTTGTGAAACCATCCTGACAGATCTAATCATCAATGATGAATGTACACCTTGTGAAAACCCGGTAATTGCCAGTACGATTGTTACGGATGCTACTTGTGATGAAGAAAATGGCACCATCCGAATTGAAATGGAACCCGGTGATTATTTATTCAGATGGAATCCAAATTTGAGTATTACTAATGAAATAAATAACCTGGCGGCAGGAACCGTAACGGTCACCATTACCAATGCCAACGACGCAACTTGTTTTATAGTCGAGACAATTGCAATAGGAAACGCAGACGGACCACAGGCGACGATTGCCAATACGGAAGCCGCTACTTGTACGGCCTCAGATGGAATAGCTACTTTAACGCCTGATACTTATACTTACGACTGGAGTGATGGTGAAAACGGTGCCGAAAGAAATAATTTATCCGCGGCAGAAAGCCCTTACTTCGTTACGGTAACGGATCCGAATACAAACTGTATTGATATTATTATCGTAGAAATTAATAGCGAAAATACTTTAACCGCAGAGGTTATTACCAATAATCTACCAGGTTGTGATAACGACAACGGTTCGGTAACGATTCTACCAAACGGCGGTAGCGGTAACTATACTTATGGAAACTGGCCTACGGATACTCGTACCGATTTAGCGGCCGATTCTATTTATAATGTATTGGTAACAGATACAGAAACTGGCTGTACTTACCCAGTTGATTTTGTACTGGCCACGGACAATCCCGATATTTCACTGACGCTAAACAGTTCAGCAATAATGCTGGATTGTGCCGAAGAAGAAAATGGATTTATTGATTTCACGGTGACTTATAGTTCTGATTTTGCGCAACCCGCAGATACAATTATTCAGACTACGGATGGAACGACTATCGTAACAAACGGCAACTTAGCCGCCGGAGATTATTGTATTTTAATCAGAGATGGCAATAATTGCTTAGCCGCAGAAAGTTGCTTTACCGTAACGACTCCGACTACATTAAATTTGGACGTGGTATTGACCAATATAACTTGTGATGAGAACGGTATAATTGACCTTACGATTACCGGAGGAACCACTCCTTATGCCATCGACTGGAGTGACCTCAGTGGTTCTAACGATCCTCAAAACCGGGACATTACCGTGGCCGAAGAGTACCGTGTGACCGTTACCGATGTCAATAGTTGTAGCACAACACTTGAGCAATTGTCCATCGAAAATACTTGTACGACTTGTGAAGAAAGCGAGATCGTAATTGAAAGTATTTCCATTATCGATGCCAACTGCGGACAGCAAGACGGTGGCGTAATTATCAATGTAGCAGGTAACGAAGCCGACTATAATTACGAATGGTTCCCGAATGTCAGTAATACCAATATTCAAAATAATTTGATCGGAGGAGACTACAGCGTAACCATCACCCACCGGGCAAATTCGGATTGTGTAAATCCAGATACCATCACCTTTACCATTGGTAATATCGACGGTCCGGCAGCAATCGTATTGAATAATATTCCGGAAAACTGTACCGCTCAGGATGGTCAGGTAACCTTAAGTCCGGACACTTATAATTATCAATGGAGTGATGGCGAAACGGGTGCTAATCGAAATAATTTGACCGCCGGAACTTACCAGGTCACTATTTCAGATGCTGATAATATCTGTGATAATTTTATGGAAATTACGGTAGGACGTACTTCTGACTTAGTCGCTGATATCCTGGTCCTTAACGAACCAGCTTGTGAAGCAAGTAACGGATCAGTAACTATTGCAGTGACCGACGGAAGCGGTAATTATGCTTATAATAACAATTGGGGACCAGACGCTACCCGTACAGATTTGGCCGCTGGAACTTATCCAGTAACCGTTACGGATACCGAAACCGGATGTACCGCAGAAGTGATCATCACACTTGAAAATGAAGTACCGAAAGCAAATATTTCCTTGTCTTTGCCCGTTAGCACTAATTGTGTCGGTAGCGCGGATGCAACGGTAGATTTTACCATTACTACGGATCCGGGATACGCCGGAACACCGATGACCACCATTCAGGATACGCTGGGTAATATTTATAATAATGGAAATTTAGCTGCCGGAAATTACTGTCTGATTGTTCAGGATACTAATCAATGTATTACGGCGCAGGAATGTTTCGTAGTTGAATCACCCGAGCCACTAACGGTTAGTTTTACGACCAGCAACGAAACATGCGATGCTACAGGCGCTATTCTGCTTTCCGTCGCAGGAGGCACTGGCACCTATCAATTTGCGTGGAACGATTTAGGTACTACTACTGGACCACAGAATCGTACGGATCTGGAGGGAGGAATCTATCAGGTAACGATTAGCGATGCTGCGGGATGTACCCAAGTGCTGGAGTTAATTACCATCAATGATGAATGTACTCCTTGTAATATCACAACTAGTATTACCATGACCGATCCGGATTGTGGAGCAGATAATGGTGCGATCAATATTAATCCACTTGGTGGCAGTTATACTTACCAGTGGAATGATGGCCAAACTACCAATGTACTTAATAGTCTGGAAGCCGGAATCTATCAAGTAACGATTAGCGACTTTAACAATGCTAGTTGTTTCGAAGTAGAAACGATTACACTTAGTAATCCAAATGCACCCCAAGCAAGTGTTACTTCCGTAACCCCCGCTACCTGTGAGGTTGCGGATGGTACCGCTACTTTGAGTCCGGATACGCACCTGTATACCTGGGTAGACGAAGATGGCGTTGATTATGGAACGGGGGCTAGCAAAAGTGATTTACCCGCTGGAAATTATCTCGTTACCGTAGCATCGGCTAACACAAATTGCATTGATATTCTGACGGTAGTCATTGAAGAAAACAATCCACTTACTGCGATAGCTACCATCACGACAAATGCTGATTGTGGAGAAAATAATGGTATTGTAGAAATTCAAATAGACGGAGGTAGTGGAAATTACCGCTACGAGTTAGGTTCCGTAATTGAGAACCTACCTTCCGGAACTTACACCGAAAATATATTTGATCAAATAACGGGCTGTCAGACCAGCGTCGTCTTTACCTTGACTGATCAGGTGTTAGCCGGAGCTACGATTACCGTTGATCCAAATTTTGAGCTGGCCTGTGCGGGCGATAACAACGGAGCAGCGTTATACAGTATATCCTACGAGCCTGGGTTTATAACACCAGTTGGCATCGACTTTGTAGACGGGAATGGTGATCCGGTTAATAACGGAAGTCTGCGTACCGGAACTTACTGCATTGTAGTCAGAGACGGAAACGATTGTCTGGCGGGTGAGGCTTGTTTTGAAATTACGGAGCCGGAAGAAATGAATGTTATCATCGGTATCACTAACGAAACCTGTGATATTCCGGGAACAATTACTGCCAACGTTATGGGCGGAAGTCCAGCGTATACTTACACCTGGGGAGATACTCCCTTGCTGACGGCCAACCGTACGGATCTTCCCAATGGTAATTACCAATTAACGATTACGGACGCCAACGGCTGTCAGGCGATCTTTGATAATCTTGTCGTCGCCGACGAATGTAGTAACAATGATTGTGATAATTTAATGGTGACCGGAGTGGCCACCACCGATTCGCAATGTGACGCAAATAATGGAGGTGCTATCATTAACGTCGTGGGTAACGAAAATGACTTTGATTTTAACTGGTCAACGGGTGATACCGGAAATAGTATTACAAATTTAATGAGTGGAAATTATCAAGTAACGATTTCTGATCCGGCGACAGTTGGTTGTGATACGATTTTAAATATTATCATAAACAATAATTGCCTCACCCCGGATACCATCTACGTGGCTACCCCATTCGAAACACCTACGGATACGATCTGTCTGGACTTAAGTGAAATCGGATCAGACATTAGCAGAATTGCGCTTTGCGAAACACCCGCGTTTGGGACGCTTACGCCAGTCAGTGATTCTTGTCTGGTCTATACGCCCGATCCGTCGTTTATTGGAACGGATACTGCTTGTGTGATTATTTGCAACGCAGCGTTGGTTTGTGATACAACGATTATTATTATCAATGTAGGAAGTCCGGCACCCTGTCCAGAAGATCTCTTTATGGAAACAGATACTGTAATCGTGATTAGGAGCAACTGTGCCATGGGCGGAGATTTATGTGTTGATATTCCGTTTATAGAAATTAATAATTATACCATTACGGACAATGGAAATATTTATACCGACGCTACTTACGGATGTGCCATAGATAGTCTGGTCAGTTATTCAACCTTCACTTTCCCGAGCAATGGAAACATGGGCCCCTACCAATTGGAGGGCTGGCGTATCAACAACGAGAATTATCAATTCTCTTTTGAAAACATTCAGGAGTTGGTGGATTCTATGAATGTTTGGGACTCCAATGCTGATTGGTCCTATAATGCCAATAGCGCAATTATAAGTGGTGGTAATCCAGCAAATGAATACGGCCAGTTGAGTGTTCGCCAATTAATAAGCAATGCGTTTACTACGGTTTTTGCTAACGTAATGCAGGTTCCGACGGGCTCTAATTTAAGTTTGACGGAAGGCTTCCACGAACTAATTTTCCGGAAAAACCAAAGTAATTGTATCGATACGCTCTGGGCAAATGTATATTGTGTGACTACGGACTACGTTACTGATACGCTCGATATAAATCAAACGGAAGTTTATTGTTTAAATCTGGATGAATTGGCAGGTGAAGTTGTCAGTATCACAAACGATTGTGCCGATGCTTCAGGTGAAGTTATGGTTTATGAAATAGACGATAACACCGCTTGTATAGACATTACGAGTTACGAAGAAGGAACAGAAGAAGCTTGTATCGTGGTTTGTGACGATCTGGGAATTTGCGATACAACTTATTTCCAAATTACGGTCATTGAAAATATCGCAAACCTAATTCCTCCGGTAGCCATTGGAGATACTAGTACAACGATTCGCAATACTGCGATAGACATTGCACAACTAGTTAACGATACTCTGAACGGTCGATTAGATACGATCATCCTGATCACCCAACCCCAAAACGGAGTAGTTGGTGTCAACGAAGATCAAACCATTAAATATACACCCAATACAGATTATTGTGATCCAGATAATCCGGATATATTTAGTTATATGATTTGTAATCAGGTAGGATGTGACAGCACGGAGGTAGTTGTAACCGTATTTTGTAATGGCCTTATCGTCTTTAATGGCTTCAGTCCAAATAACGACGGCGTGAATGATTTCTTTACCATTCAGGGAATTGAAGCATTCCCCAACAACCGGCTGCTCATCTTCAACCGTTGGGGTAATGAAGTTTACAACGTAGAAGGTTATTTGAACGATTGGAATGGCACCTGGAATAACAATAAATTATTACCAGACGGCACTTATTTTTACGTTCTGGAAGATGGTAAAGGAAAGAGATATTCCGGATATGTGCAGATACACCGGTAATTAAACCTCAATGGCAATTTCAATAGCAACTTCAATTTTCTCTTCAACGTGAAAAGAATTGCTCTTGGCAAATTGATTATTAATTAAGAGAAGTTGGAATTTATAGCTTACCGCCAAGATATGTTTAGCAGGTTATTATTAAGGTTTTCAAAAATCATATTAAAAAGTCCAAGAATGATTTTTCAGCTAAACTAACGTAAAACCATGCCTTTAATCCATTGGTGCGCTACGACTAAGTTTTAGTGCACCAATGGACTGATACAGCAAACACAATATCTGCGAGTAGACAACCACTTTCTGTGCGACTACTTGTATAAATAACCCTTCTTCCGACCGGTAGGCTCGCGGTCCAAAAAACATGATGATAATTTGCGTTCCCAAAATAATTGCGAAGATTAGAAATGCGACCGCATAACGACGAGGATACCGGGGTTCCGATACAATAGCTAACGAATAAAAAATTGTTACTAACAGAAACGCCAGAAATCCAATCTTAACATAATATACGTGTCCTCGGTAATTGACATTCCAGGGAATATTGGCAATCGCGATATAAGACACCGCCGCCACCAATCCAAAAAGTCCGGTAAGGATGGCCAGGCTTTTGGCTATTTTATTATTAAAAATTCCGGGTAAAGCAAAAAAGAATAATATCAAGCATCCACCGCTCACCGAAAGTGCGATGCGGAATAAATTTCGGGGTAGGTCGTTAGGCGCTCCCCGAAAATCTATGGTCCGTCCCAGATCACTGAAATAATTTAGTAAAAAAGAATAGCCCCGTAGTTCCCGTTGGTGCAAAGTACCTCCATCGTAAAAATACATGGCTAAAAGCGTTAACACCACAAATTGAATGGCACCAATGATTCCCAGAAGGAAAAACCATTGACGCCAATTTGAACTTTTATTTTTCAATTACTACCTATCTTATCGCTGAATATTGATTTTCTCCACACCGCGTACCATTCCGTCGTTGATAGACAACCAGTACATTCCAATCGGTAGATCGAGTACGTCCACTGATAATCTATTTCCACTCGCAATCTCCGTTTTCACTAATTTCCCATAAATATCATGAAGCTGAACCGTAAAAATATCGGTGCGGACTGCTTCTATTTCAATAGTCAACACTTCATTTGCCGGATTAGGATAAACTGTAAATAAGTCCTGCGTAAACACCTCATTGGTTCCAACTGTTACCTCCTGAAACTGTGCAAAGAAAGCAATCGTTGCGGTCGTTGCCGGATCTACACAACCACCATGATCCTGGTTAGAATCAACATCTATTGAAGTTAAATCAGCTGCTCCATTTGCATTCATTACTGAATCGGCTAGAATCGAATTCTTATAAGTTACTGTACCATCGGCCATACAATAAAATAGTCGAGTAGGTGCAGTAGGTGTCCAATCAAAAACATCATTATCTCGAAGTGCATCCATCAACGGATGTTCACCATCATTGACCACTATTTCTCTAATAGAGTCTTGTAACATTAGTTTAGGAAAAAATCCACCTAAAAAATTCAATTTAAATAAGATTTGTGAATTTAAAGCAAATAAGTTTATTTCTTCATTTTCATAACGAACAATATCTTCTATAAATTGAGATTTAAAAATTTCTTCTAAATCTGTATAAATATTTCCGTAAGCAGCCTCATAAGAAAGTACAAGGGAAACTAAAAAGCCAGCAAAAAGATACGGGTCGTCGCCGGTTGTAAATTTTCGCATTTCCTGTGAGATACTGTACGGACCAGACATCGGCGCTGTCGCTGTAACGGTAAAATCATCAGATAATTCTGATTCTAAGAGTCGGTGCGTTGCCATCGCAGCATGTCCACCTTGAGAATATCCGGTCACAAAAACCTGATCATTCATATTGATTGCAGGATCGGTTTCAGCGTAGGCCTGCATGGCATACATCATGTCAACAGAAGCGCTGGCCTCAGAGTCTGCGTGCACATAAGGATGTATGCCACGGGCAGTTCCCAAACCGAGAAAATCTGCGGCCGTAGTGACATATCCCATACTACCAAAAATAATCGCTAGTTCTGATCCTCCCTCCAATAAAGAAGGTACATCATTACGATCATTGACTGTTCCGTGTGAATAAGAGAGCAAAGGAAAGGTTCCTGTTGGATCATCCGGAATAACAAAAAGGCCCGAAGCAGTATCCAAATTCCCCTGAATATCGGGGGTTTCGTAAAGCATTTTGTATAATTTTACATCAAACTGGGCGTCTACTCCAAGGTTAGCGCTAATGGCTTCTTTGGTGCGGCTCTCAATAAAAGTTACCTCCACTACATTTTGAGAGAAGGCATTAATACTCAATCCCAGAAAGAGCAGGCATAAAATTTTTGTAAAGCTATTATGCATAGTTATTTTTTTATGGTTAGTAATGATCAAAGATAACATAATAATATTCATTATGTTTGTCTCCTATTATTCTAATCACTTTCTAAATTATTTTTTTTCTACCTTTGTTTAATGATGAAACGGATCCTTTTTATTATTTCGATCTTCCTGACGGGTTTCTGGGCGTGTCAACCAGATATCCCCCTCACTCCACCACCTGAGAACAAGGAACGGGTCGAGGCCGTTGGCTTTTCCGGAACTCCCTACCACGCCGTACAGGATGCTCCTGTAGTACAGGCCCGTAAAGACTCTATGTTAAATATTGCTTACCGCAACTTTCTAAGAGATTCAACCAAACTTAAAAATATTATCTGGTACGGTCGCCGACTCGCTTATCTGACTCGCTATCAGGAAGCAATTGCCGTTTTTACCCAAGGCATGAAACACCATCCCGAATCACCGGAACTCTACCGTCACCGTGGTCATCGCTATTTATCAATTCGCAAACCCATTGAAGCGGTGGACGACCTGATGAAGGCCGCCCGACTGGTGGGTGATCGTCCCATACAGATCGAACCTGATGGTATCCCTAACCGGTTAAACAAACCTCTTTCTTCCCTGCAATTTAATATCTGGTACCATTTGGGACTGGCCCATTATTTACAACAAAATTATAAAGAAGCACAGATTTCCTACGAATCCTGTTTAAAATATTCTACCAATCCCGACCTTAGATGTGCTACCGCAGATTGGTTGTATATGACTTACCGAAGACAAGGACTCACGGAAAAACCAAAAGCATTATTAAAGACGATTACGGAAGATATGGTATTGATCGAAAACGAAGCGTATCATCAACGCTTATTAATGTATAAAGGATTGCGCTCACCGGATGATATTCTTACTTCTTCCAATACTGCCGCTGGTCGTCAACTCGACATGGCAACACAAGGCTACGGAGTAGGCAACTGGTATTTATACAATGGCGAAGCTCAGAAAGCAGTTGATATTTTTCAAAGAATTCTAAAGACCAGTTATTGGCCCGCCTTTGGATTCATGGCGGCGGAAAGTGATCTGGAATATCTTGGTGCGAGGTATCCGGATTTGTTTTAATTGTTGAGTTGTTGAGTTGTTGAATCGTTGAATCGTTGAATCTGCTCCATAGCCGTCAGGCTAACGAATGAATAATTTTCATAGGAGATAGTTTGGGAGGTTCCCCTTTAACTTGTCGAACCTCTTTTTTTGCTCTTTTATACAGTAATTTTGCCATTTTATTCAGCCAACTTGTTAAGGC
>CALLPK010000036.1 GCA_938015415.1 uncultured Saprospiraceae bacterium | reverse complement strand
TTTTTTACCTTCATTTTTTGGTTTGTCGCGATTTATAGCAGCCAAATCGCTCGGAAAATCAAAAATATTGAAATATTGAAAGCAAAAAATAAATTTAAAATGTTATGAAAAATCTATTAGGTTTTTTTGTACAGCCTGAAGTGAGTGAACCGCGTAAGCGGACGGGATGGCTCTTTCTTAATTGGCGGATGTATATAAATAAATGGGTTGATTGGTACTTATTCTGGTACCAATCAACCCATTTTTATTTAATAAGAAAACTTACTGATCACATTGATTTTAGTCGTTTTTTGATGGCGAATAACTCATCCCGAAATTGCGCAGCGGCCATAAAGTCTAATTCTTTGGCTGCAGCTTTCATCTTGGCTTCTGTCACTTCTTTCATTTTTTCCAATTGATCACGATTCATATATTCTACGACGGGATCAGCGGCCAAACTCGGTTCGTCGGGTTCTATGTAAGCCTTTTTACCCCGAATATCAAGGATAGATTTTGAATTAATAATTTCTTCACGAGATTTTGTGACGGTCTTTGGTGTAATATTGTTTTCTTCATTATAAGCCATCTGAATAACCCGGCGACGGTTGGTTTCGTCAATTGTCATTTCCATTGAGTTGGTCATTTTATCAGCATAGAAAATAACCAGTCCATTGGAGTTACGTGCGGCTCGTCCTGCTGTTTGAGTTAGCGAACGTACATTCCGTAGAAAGCCTTCCTTATCGGCGTCCAGAATAGCGACCAGTGATACCTCAGGCAAGTCTAATCCTTCTCGTAGCAGGTTGACACCGATCAATACATCAAAAACCCCTAATCTTAAGTCCCGTAAGATTTCTACCCGCTCCATAGTGTCTACCTCTGAGTGGATGTAGCGACACTTGACATTCAGACTCAGTAAATATTTTGATAATTCCTCGGACATTCTCTTGGTCAGCGTAGTCACCAATACCCGCTCGTCCTTTTTGATACGCTCGTCAATTTCTTCCAGCAAGTCATCAATTTGATTCAAACTTGGACGGACTTCAATTGGAGGATCCAACAGGCCCGTCGGACGAATGAGTTGTTCGACAATCTCTCCTTGCGTCTGCTCCATTTCGTAATCACCCGGAGTAGCACTTACAAAAATCACCTGGTTGATCATTCCTTCGAATTCGTCAAAATTGAGGGGGCGGTTATCTAGCGCCGAAGGTAGTCGGAATCCATGTTCCACCAGGTTAAGTTTACGAGCCCGGTCTCCTCCCCACATTCCACGTACCTGCGGTATCGTCACGTGGCTTTCATCAATCACCATCAAATAATCATCCGGAAAATAATCCAGTAAACAAAACGGACGCGTACCTGGCGCCCGACCATCAAAGTAGCGGGAATAGTTTTCCACTCCATTACAATAACCCAATTCCTTCATCATTTCCACATCAAAAGCAGTTCGCTCCTTGATTCGTTTTGCTTCCAAAATCCGCCGTTCTCTTTCAAAATATTTTTCCTGAGCGTAAAGTTCATCCTCTATATTTCGAACAATTTCGTGCATCCGGTCTTTGGGAGCTACGTAAAGATTAGCGGGAAAAATAGCCGCCGTATGCATCGATTCAATACGTTTTCCCGTTTCAATTTCGATACGGTCAATCTCTTCTATTTCATCTCCGAAAAAAGTAATTCGATAACCATAGTCTACGTACGGCAGATTGATATCCACCGTATCTCCACGCACTCTGAAAGTGGCTCGGCGAAAATCCGTTTCAGTACGGGAGTACAAACTTTCTACCAAACGATATAAAAAAGTATTCCGGGTAATCGTCATTCCTTTTCCAATTCTGATAATTCCCTCTTTATAGTCTTCGGGATTTCCCATACCATAAATACAGGATACGGACGCAACTAGAATCACATCCCGCCGTCCGGAGAGAAGGGAAGACGTAGCCCGTAGCCGCAGCTTATCCACCTCTTCGTTGATCTGTAGATCTTTTTCAATAAAAGTATCAGAAGAAGAAATGTATGCTTCGGGCTGGTAATAATCATAGTAAGAGACAAAATATTCTACCGCATTATTTGGAAAAAAGTCCCGTAACTCTCCGTATAATTGGGCAGTTAGGGTTTTGTTATGGGTCAAAATCAGGGTTGGTCGGTTGAGTTTTGCAATGACATTAGCCATTGTAA
The DNA here is from genome assembly GCA_938015415.1 of uncultured Saprospiraceae bacterium. Taxonomy (GTDB): domain Bacteria; phylum Bacteroidota; class Bacteroidia; order Chitinophagales; family Saprospiraceae; genus JALZUU01. The sequence goes on along the minus strand of CALLPK010000036.1, from coordinate 4,647 downwards.
AAGTCTTTCCAGAACCAGTTACCCCCAACAACACTTGCGCAGCGTCGTTGGCTTCAATACCATTTATCAATTTCTTGATCGCCGTCGGTTGGTCACCGGTGGGCTGGAAGGGAGATACTAAGTTAAACATCTGTTTATATTTGTGCGGAATACTTCTCGGTCAATCTGTTGAACAAAAATATAAACAATTCCTCAATGGGATGGTTGTTTGGTTATAGTATTTAATAAAACGCTAAAAATGATTTCACTTAATTTTAAAACTTATGGTCAGGGCAACCCGATCATCATTTTACATGGCCTCTTCGGTACGCTAGACAACTGGCAAACGATTGCCCGACAGCTATCTGAGGAATATTTGGTCTATTTAGTAGATCAGCGGAATCACGGTCGATCTCCTCATACTGACGAATTTGATTACTCCTTGCTGGCAGATGATCTAAAGGATTTTATGGAAAGTGAAGGAATGAGTCAGGCAACCATTGTCGGTCATTCTATGGGTGGGAAAACGGCGATGCAATTTGCAGTTAGTTATCCTGAAATGGTTACCTCTCTTATCGTCGTAGATATTGCGCCAAAAGCCTACGAAGGAGGACATCGGGAAATCTTTGATGCTTTATTGGCCATTGATTTAGGAAAAATAGAAAACAGAAAAATGGCAGATGAGCACTTAGAGAAAGCAATCCCGGATTTAGGAGTTCGCCAATTTTTATTAAAAAATCTGACCCGTAATAAAGAGGGTAGTTATCAATGGAAAATGAATCTGCCTGCTATTCATAGTAATTATCAGCATATTTTGGATAATATTCTACTCGACGAACCCTATACTGGTTCCAGCTTATTTATCCGTGGCGAACGTTCTAATTATATTAAAGAAGCAGATGGATCGTTAATTAAAAATACATTTCCTGAATCACAAATAATTACCATTCCCAACGCTGGCCACTGGGTGCACGCTGAGGCTCCGGAGGCGTTGTTATCCACAGTTAAAAATTTCATGACGAGCGGTGGTAGTTTACAGAATTAAATAAAATGCAAGGAGCACTAAAAATTTTCACGCTAGCCCGCATTCCAGTTTACGTACACTGGAGCTTTTCTCTACTGGCTTTTTTTCTGCTCTACTACGGCTGGTATGCCCAAATGGATGGGATCAGTTTTCTTATTTTTCTGGTCTTATTTTTTGCCTTGTTTATTTCCGTCATCTTACACGAATATGGCCATGCGCTGACCGCTCGCTACTATGGTGTTAAAACAAGAGATATTATTTTATTGCCAATTGGAGGACTGGCCAGGCTGGAAAAGCTTCCTAAAAAACCGTTGCAAGAATTTGTGGTCGCGGCGGCAGGCCCTCTGGTTAATCTTCTTATCTCATTATTACTTGGAGTCATTTTATGGTTTGAGTACAACGGGGAAATAGGCAGGATTTTTTCTACTCGCGGCACACTAATTTTGCGATGGCATCGCGTTATTCCTATGTTATTTGTGCTGAATCTTTCGCTGGCAATCATGAATCTACTCCCAGCTTTTCCACTGGACGGAGGTCGAATGCTACGAGCAACACTGGCCATCAAGCTAGGCAGATTAAAGGCTACGCAAATTGCCAGTTACTTAGGGCAAGGATTTTCTGTATTTCTGATTGGGTATGGAATTTACCGTCAGGACTTTATGAGTATGATATTGGGGTTTTTCCTTTTTTCAATGGCTCGAAAGGAATATCGATTATTAAAAACAGACAATATTTTGTCTAGTTATCTGATAGGATCCACGATGAAAAAAACTTTTCCGGCACTTTATACTAATGATTCACTTAGTGAGTTCCTAACTAGTTTAACCGTTAAACAACAAGGCGATTTTTTGGTACTCAATCCAGTAGACCAATCGTTCCAAGGTATTCTATCCGCAGAAGCTATAAAAAAATTAAGGAAAAAAAACAATACGGACCTTTTAATTGGAGCCGTCGCGGAATCAAGTTACCCAATCCTGTCACCAGAACAAAATGTGGCGGATGGACTCTCAATACTCCGTTCTGTATCGTTGGATTTTCTTCCAGTTAAACGAGGGAATGAGTTTGTGGGTGTCTTAGACTACGATAGTATTAATGAGTTATTAAAAGCTAAAACCAACTGATCCCATCAGTACAAAATTGCGATCATTATCGGATCGTTCTACCCGGTTTAAACCTTCAGATTCGCTGTAAGAATATTCGAAATACGGATTAGTAACATCTCTTAAACCGTAGCTGGCCGTAAAGCCAAAAAACAGCCCTGGACTGAGATAGTAAGATAGACCTGCATTGAGTGCAAAGTCCAGCCCCCGATAAGGTTTTTCCTCCAGTGTTAAATCTGATTTTCCGTATACTCTACCAAACGTACTTGAATCAGTCCATTGTGCGTAGCCGGTCTCCTCGGTCAATAAGATAACCTGCTCTCCATCCACCGTTATTTCTTTATAAAATTCTTCCTGAAAATTGAGGATACTTTGGGTAAATTCCAATCCATCTCTTCGATAATTGTGGTTAATTAGAGAATTTATCTCTACAGGTTCGTTATTTATTCCGGATAAACCTGAAAAAACCAAGTCACCTACCGCCCCGGTACCGGCCAAAAAGCCAATACTCACTCCCGCATTCAATTCAAACTTTCCATATTTCATATATCCGGTAACTGGTATTTCAATATATGAATTAGTGATCCGCGTAGATACTATTCGTGTTCCTACAGCCGTAGCATAATTATCGCTCCGAGTAGTCGTAAATATATAGGTAGAAGGACCTTCGTAAGTATAACGGCTTCCTTTTTGGGTATACATAATCTCCGCCTTAAACCCGTAATGGTCCAGTAATTTAAAAACAACTCCCCCCGCTACGTGGAATCCAGTATAGGTAGTAAAACTTTCCAGGTCGCTCCCATCTGCTGCTTTTTCAGAAGGACCTAGAATGCGGGAAGAATTTAGTCCTACTCTAAAAGTAGTACCTATTCCTTGGGCGTGGCCTGCCTGATAAATATTGCAAATTAAGAAAAGGAAAAAATATAGACGTAATTTCATCTTAACATTGAGTTTTAGTAATCATCGAATAATTTGAGGGGCAAATATAGCCAGTAATCGGGAATAAACGACGCATATAAATAACGTTATCTCCTTTTTGCTATTTTATCGAAAAGGTGGTTTACACTAAATTTTACAAAAAAGAGCATCTTTGCGCTAAAAAGGAGCCAATTATATTATGTCCGGAAAAAATAAATTAAAGAAATTTGCTGACTTGAGTAGTTTTCCCAATGTCTTTCAAAATCATGATGTCCGTCAACCCCGATTAATTGACTATAACGACGAAAAGGTGGAGATGAAAGGGAACTGGAATGCTCATTATTTTAAAAATGATCATCCGCTTATTCTTGAGCTGGCCTGTGGGAAAGGGGAATATACCGTGGGTATGGCCCAGACAAACCCGGATATCAACTATATGGGCGTAGACATTAAGGGAAATCGTATTTGGAAAGGCGCTACGGATGCGATGGATCTTGGTTTAAAAAACGTCGCCTTTCTTCGTACGCGGATTGAGCAAATAGAATTATTTGTCGGTACTAACGAGGTGGATGAGATTTGGATTACTTTCGCTGATCCTTTTTTAAAAAAAGGAAAAGCCAATCGTCGATTGACCGCACCGCCTTTTTTGGATCGTTACCGAAAGATTCTTAAACCTGGCGGGCTGGTACATTTGAAAACGGACGAGAAACAACTTTCTGATTTTACGCTGGAAGTTATCAAAGATGATCCGGCAACAAACTTGCTTTACTACAAGGAAGATATTTACAGCGAACCACTTGATTTTCCAGAATTAGAAATAAAAACTTACTACGAAAAAATGCACCTCGTAAAAGGTAAAACGATTAAGTATCTAAGGTTTACAATTTAGCAGAATGCCTTATCCTTTTGAATTGGAAACTTGAGAAATCAGCTCTTTTATTTCTTTGACTTTCTTTTTGGGCAATCCAGTAATAATAGCCGTCTCTTTGATAGTCTTACCTTTTTTCAGGCATTTTATAGCGAGTATTGCTTTTTTGAATCCTTTATTAAAACCTTTTTTGAATCTTCTCTGGAACCCTTTCTGGAACCCTATTTTTAACCCCTTCTGGAATCCTTTTTGGTAAAGACTATCCTTTTCTATGTCGTACGTAATTGGCATATCATTTTTATTTGTCTTTAAAAACCTGCTTTTTTATTTCTCTGACTTTCTTCTGAGTTAATTCGGTAAGTATGGCTGTTTCCTGAATTGTCTTTCCTTCTTCCAGACATTTTATGGTGAGTAGTGTTTGGTCGATTGCTTTAAGAGCACTTCTTTTTTCTTTTTCTTCTCCTCTCTTTTTTTCTTGTTCGATTCCTTGTTCGATTCCTTGTTCGATCCCTTGTTCGATCCCTTGTTCGATCCCTTTTAACAATCCCTTTTAACAATCCCTTTTTATAAAGACCATCTTTTTCTATGTCATAAGTAATTGGCATATCATCTATAATTTTTTCGGTTATATCTTCTAATTTACGAATTCTGGCTAATATTAACAATTGTTCCATATATTTTTTTAAATCTTTCTCTTGATTAGCATATTTTTTGATATTGGCTAAGACCATTCGTAAGACTGCTTCTGTTTGTTCCTC
>CALLPK010000035.1 GCA_938015415.1 uncultured Saprospiraceae bacterium | reverse complement strand
GATGGTTTGCGAAGCGGTAGCGGTATTGCTACATTCATCGGTAGCGGTCCAAGTTCTGGTGATGGTATAAGTGTTTGCGCAGGTAGTTGCGGACTGCACGTCGTTCACCGTAACGTTGATATCACCAGTTAGAGTACAATTATCGGTAACGGTTACGTTAGCCGGAATTGCTGCTGGAATATTATCACATTCCGCAGTAATATTAGCAGGCACGTTGGTGATAACTGGATCAGTAGTATCCTGGACGGAGATGGTTTGCGAAGCAGTAGCGGTGTTACTACATTCATCGGTCGCGGTCCAAGTTCTAGTGATGGTATAAGTGTTTGCGCAGGTAGTTGCGGACTGCACATCGTTCACCGTAACGTTGATATCACCAGTTAAAGTACAATTGTCTGTAACGGTGACGTTAGCCGGAATTGCTGCTGGAATATTATCACATTCTGCGGTAATGTTAGCAGGCACGTTGGTGATAATTGGATCGGTAGTATCCTGGACGGTGATGGTTTGCGAAGCGGTAGCGGTATTGCTACATTCATCGGTTGCGGTCCATGTTCTGGTGATGGTATAAGTGTTAGCGCAAGTAGTTGCGGACTGCACATCGTTGACCGTAACGTTTATATCACCAGTTAAAGTACAATTATCGGTAACGGTTACGTTAGCCGGAATTGCCGCTGGAATATTATCACATTCGGCAGTAATGTTAGCAGGCACGTTGGTGATAACTGGATCGGTAGTATCCTGGACGGTGATGGTTTGCGAAGCGGTAGCGGTGTTGCTACATTCATCGGTTGCGGTCCATGTTCTGGTGATGGTATAAGTGTTCGCGCAAGTAGTTGCGGACTGCACGTCGTTCACCGTTACGTTTATATCACCAGTTAGAGTACAATTGTCGGTAACGGTTACGTTAGCGGGTACAGCCGCTGGAATATTATCACATTCGGCAGTAATGTTAGCAGGCACGTTGGTGATAACTGGATCGGTGGTATCCTGGACGGTGATGGTTTGCGAAGCAGTGGTGGTGTTGCTACATTCATCGGTCGCGGTCCAGGTTCTGGTGATGGTATAAGTGTTAGGGCAACCTACTGGTGGAGTTGAAACATCATTAACTGTAATTATTATATTTCCGGTTATGGTGCAGTTATCCGTAACAGTTACTGAAAATGGATCTGCCAGTGGAATAAAACTACATTCCTCAACAGTATTTAATGGGACACTGGTAAATATCGGAGCCGTTGAGTCACTGATAGAGATTGACTGTGAATCCCGAGTAATTTGACCATTGTCATCTATAGCACTCCAAACACGTAAAAGCGTGTAAGTATGCTGGCATGTTTGGTTTTGTATAAATTCTGAAAGTGTCAGAGTAACATTATAGCATTCACTTGTTGTTGTTATTTCTGTTCCAATAGCAGGAGCAACAGGAATATTACTGCATTCGACAATAGTATCGTTTGGGGTTCCAATTATAACCGGAGGAAGACAAGCTCTAAAACCAAAATCATAATTGTGAATGCTTTCGCCTGGAGATCCCGTAGTGGTCAAGATAAATGGATAATTAAGTGTCCAAGCCGGATCAGTTCCATTACCGATCAGGGCATCACTGTCATTAATATCATTATTAGGAGACTGGCCAGTATTGGGAGTAGTCAGGATCAGACTATCCATTAGAATCTGATTCGTAGTATTATAATTGGGGCCATCTATGATTATGTAATAATTCTCATTCGCTCGGATGGTAGAATCACCGAGGATGAAATCGTTGAAATAATATTCACCGTTACTATCCGTTATTTGTATTCCAACAGTTTCTCCCGCAGAATTAATGAGCGTTATATTTACACCTGGAATACCCGTTTCGGTAACGTCCTGTATACCATTATTATTTGTATCAAGCCAAACTCGGTTACCGATTTCAACCAGTGGTTCTCCGCAACCAAATTCAATATCACCTAAACCATTAGCTTTACCAAAGCCACCAAAAGTGTTAGTTTCGGTAGCTAGCTGGTAGTTGGCATTTCTTCTACCGGTGTTGTTATCATATACTGCTACACCAAAATCATATAGTTCCAGAATATCATAAGCAGTACTGTAGATAGGTCCATTAGGGAACTGAGCTAATCCACCTAAAGTAATTTGTGATTGGCCATTAGGAGCTAAATCCTCGAAATAAAAAGAACTTTCATCCAGTGACCCATATAGTCCATACCCGATTGCGTTTCCTGCGGTAGTTATTCCGCCACAGGTTGCATCATATTCCAGACTATAACCAGAAAGATCTCTACAAGCACGCAGAATATCCCCATTAGAAATGTAACCCAGTAAACCGCAAACCCGGTTAGGTTTTCCGGTTTGAGAGCCGTAGCGGTCGCCAGATAAGTCCCGTATTCCAAGGATCATGTCATCTCCGTCAAATTCTATTCCGGCAAGGAGCGGATGAATACTATTAGATGATCTTGGTGAACCATCTATAAATGTACTAAAGGAAGACCATGACCGGTATCTTCTGGAAGCAGCTCCTCCATTACCTCTTTGATAATTTGCTTCGAGCACACGTGTCCAATTAGCAGTGATTAAGTCAAGGCGATAGACATAGGCCATTGCCGTAGTAGAATTTACCTGATCGCAAATGGCTCCGACGTAGACCGCTTCATCCCGATATTTCACGGCGAATGGTCGTACTTCTCCACCGGGTAAGCAATTAATGTCTCCCTCCGGAAATGGAAATCTATTTATGTTGGCAGGGTTATCAATATTAATTTGATAAAGCATTTTGTCTGCAAGGTTCATGACAAATAACTCTTCACCATCATCGCTGATGTCCAGATCACCCAGACTAATTCTACCGACTGGATCCCAGGAAAGCGTATCATATTGCCAGCAATTAAAATTATTAGCGGGTGTTGGAGACGTTTCGCAACCAGGACATATCTCCGTTGTACCATAAGGGTGTGGGTCTACTCCGGCAGTATTCGCTCCGAAGACTGTATTTAAGTCCACCAAGATATTAGCACCGGGGCTGGTTGCATCCGGATCAATTTCGTAGATAGCCCCCGTACCTCCAGGACCGAAGCCGACGTGCCTTTTCATAAAAGCAGAGGTGTATAATCTGTTTTTTGAATTGCTGAATGCCATACCATAAGTTGAACCAACGTGCTCGGCGTTGGCGAGATACTTCATAGAACCGCTAATAGTGGCATTGGACATTGGATCGGTGAGCATATTGGTCGGTAGTCCTACGATAGCATCGGTAGGGTTACCGGCGGCAGGGCCAAAGCTATAACAGGACAAATACATATAGGGTTGTGCTTCGCAATAATCAGCCGGATCAGCGAGACCTACATCAACGGTACAGTCGGGTGCAGTAATAAACTGGACATTTGTACCATTATCCATTCCGTGCCGGGTAAACTGTTCGGGCATTCCAGCCGGACGAACAAATTCGATTCTGTAAGGTTCCCCGTTGGTGATACCTGTGGTGAAAGAATAATTTCCTTCAGCGTCCGTTATGGTTTGGTTCAGTAAAATACTATTTCCATTATCATTGGAAAAAAGGAATACGGACAAACCGGCAATTCCATTCAAGCCATCATCTTCGAAACCGTTATTATTTGAATCCAGAAAAGCAGTTCCTCCAACGAGTGGTACGGTCGCACAACTGTTGGTGGCGTCTTCGATAGTGATTGTTTGCGAAATGGTAGTGGAATTTCCACAAATATCGGTAGCGGTCCACTGTCTGACTATTTGATAGTTATTCTGGCTACAAAGATCTGATCCCTGATTGTTTGTTTCTGAAAAAGAAATGGTGGGTGCCTGACAATTATCGGTTGCGGTTGGATTTGCTGGTGGGGGAATAGTAGCGGCGCAATTAATAATTGTGTCTTGAGGGAACGGAAAAGTGAAAACCGGAGGAATACCTCCGTCGCAATCATCGCAATCAAGGCAATCCACCAACCCATCACCATCATCGTCTATACTATTTCCACATATTTCTATGAAATTAACGATTGTCCAGCCATTAAATTCAGATGTATTATTGTTGATATCGGTAGCAGTAGCAGTGATATTTATTCCATCAAATAAAAAAAAGGCTGAAGCATCAACAGTAATTTCAAATCGGTTTTGATTTCTTACAAAGATGTTACCAGTCCCATCATTTGTATAAGCACCAGTAGTGGCATCCAAATCCTGTGGAGAACCCTCTGTAAATGAGAAAAGGTAGGTAGCACCTTCTCCGAAAGAATATGTGTAGTTACTGGGAAGAGGATTTGGACTTGGTCCCGTATCGGCTATAAAAAACTCTATCTCTGCACCTGGCGGTGCAAATCCGGAAATTGTCAAATTTGTTCCAAGCTGTACCGCATTGGTTAAAACCGGAAAATTTAGTAAGTTATTAGTTCCGTTATCGGTATCTCCATTGTCATTTGTAGTAACAGCATCATAGTTCAGATCGATACCGAGATTCAAGTTGTCTGCTATTTGATTGCGACTGATTCGGTTGCCGGTACCGTTACCAGCCAAACCAATTCCTGCATCGTTGTTGAATTTTATTTGATTACCTACTTGTAGTTCATTATTGTTAAGCATTGATGGATGATATCCAATGACATTATTAATCGCATTTCTATCAAAAAAAACACCCCTTTTACCATTTCCTATGGGTGTAGTGCCATCTGCACCTAAACCGATATAATTTCCAGCTACGATGGTTCCCTGGGTTTGATCAATTCTTATCCCGTCTTCCATGTTTCCTGAAATAATATTACGTTCTGCTGCGTCGCTTATATTATCTCCGTTGGTTCCAATAATTGTATTGGAAAAAGGATTGATAATATCTAAACCATTATTTAAGTTTGGTAACGGTGCATTTCCTGTAAGGTCAGTTCCAATAAAATTACCTGCAATGATATTGTTAGAGCCAGATCCACTGGAAGCCAAACGAATTCCGGCGTTATTACCTGAGATAATATTTCTTTCCAGCAGGTCATCATTTCCATTCGAATTCGTTCCAATAATAGAGTTATTAACTATACCTACGAATTGAACACCATATCCTCCATTAGTAATGGATCCGGTACCTAATCTATTTGTTCCAATGTAATTACCCGCAATTATTTGATTTTCTCCATTGGTGATTCTTATTCCATCGGTTCCGTTCCCGGAAGAAATATTTCTAAGTTCTGCACTTGTGTTATTAAGTGCAGTATCTTTAAATCCTACATAGTTGGTGGCCGTCGCATCTCTGATATGAATACCCAAAAAGCGGTTTCCTCGGTCCAGCATACCTGTTTTGTCCGTACCGATATAGTTCCCAGCAATTAATATATTTTCAGTATTTCTTATTTCTACCCCTCCGTAACTAGCCGAAAGTAGGTTTCCTTCATTTGCATCGTTTAGGTCATCTCCGTTGGTTCCCGAAAAGGAGTTATTAATATTATTCATTTGTATTCCTACTCCTGTATTAGTTCCAATGGTATTTCCATCCGTTTTTGTACCAATATAATTCCCCCAAATGAAATTATTGACTGCACCATTTTGAAAGCAATAAATACCTCTTCGATAAGTGTTAATCGCTAGTCCAGAAACCTGAGCATCACTGGTAAATATGGATAACCCATCAATCGCAGTAGAGTTACCGATTAGTTCTACATTTATTGTCCGACTAGCGATTGGGCCTTGTGCAGAACCATCTTGTGTGTACCCGCTAACGTGGGTAAAACCATCTCTAATAGTGGGAAGCGTAGCTGTTGGTTGTATGACGTGTGGACCCGCGCCTGGAATCATAAAAATGGACGTTTCCCATCCTGGATTTTTAGGGAAATCAACACCATTTGTTGGGGTATCTTCCTGATCTAAATTAGCGTTGTCTAATTCATTACTATTTAATATGAATTGTCGAAGAGATCCTTGACCAGCATCGTTGGTATTAACAACTACATCAAAGTTGAAACCAAAATCAACATCATCAATATTTCCTGCACTCACTACAACTTGCGTAACCGATTGGGCATCGATAGTTGCTGATGAAAGTGTTGATAAATTACTACTTGTCGTATTCTGATTGGCGTCTATTAAGTTTGGAGACTTACCCCCTACTTCATTTAATATGTCAGTTATTCCATCTGTTCTAAAGGTTTGAACCGAAATAATGTTTTGTCCGGTTGAGTTACTTCCTCGATTGGATGTAACAGTATTATTTACTACACGAACTTGGTAAGTACCGGGACCACCTGGTGTTTCAAAAGAGTAATCACCATTGCCATCCGTAGTTGTAGTAGCAATGAATGCTCCTGCATTATCATATAATTCAACAATGGCATTTTCTACAGCAATTTCATTAGCTGCCCAACCGGAAGACTGAGCAGATGTATTTGCAATAGAATAACTTCGACCGTTTCCTCCTCCAAAATTTATGTCTTCGAATACAGTACCATTTATCGTTGCACAGTCTTCATCAATTTCTCCATCAAGGTTATCATCAATCCCATTGCCACAGACTTCCGTACTAGAAAGGATTAAGCCCGCATCCCAACTATCATCATAGACATTGGCAACAATTGAGAAGACTTCGGTTCTTCCAGTAGTTGCATTCGCATCTGAGTCAGAAGGATCGCTACTCCCCGTTGAGCCCTGAGGAACAAAAGTAGTATTTGCTGGAAGTATAAATTCCAAAAAATAATTTCCTGGTGGAATTAAATCAAAAAGATAATGCCCTGAATTTCCATTAAAGTCATTGGCAGTAACATCGGAGGCAAATATGGTTCCCGGGGTAGCGTTATTGTACAAGTTAACAACGACTCCATTTACGCCATTTAAAATTGCTTCATTTTGAATCCCATCACCGTTGTCATCTGCCCAGACATAATTACCTACCGCGCCAAGATCATTAGGGAAAATACCTAAATCCCAATCAAAATCGTATTCTGTATCTAATAAATTAGTTATGGGGCTTATCGCCACGATAAATCCGTTATGATTAAATTGAGTACCATCTGAATCAAGCGCATCATCTCCTCCAACATTGGCTGGTGAGATAGAATAAGGTGCCGGTTTGTAAAAAACAAGGAAGTAATCTCCTTGAGGTAAGTTGGGGAATAAATAATATCCTCCATTTGCTGTTAACGTAAAGTTGATGAACGTATCGATTGCAGGATCAGCTGTCGCATCACCATTATCTTTGAATAATTCGACCCGCATTCCATTATATCCAAGTTCACCCGTATCTTGAATTCCATCCATATCTGTATCAACCCAAACAAAGTCACCGATGACTCCAGGCACTTCATTACTCATAGAAACGCCTACTTTCAAGGGCTCCGAAGGAAGTAAATAATCTCCATTGTCTACTCGTTGTCCGATATACCCGAATGAATTCCAAGCTATAGAATCTGGTTGTGCTCCGATTGTAGTCAACGCATTTACAGGTGCTCTCATCGGCCATTTTAGGATTAAAGAATCATTGGGATTAAGAACGGTAGAGCCAAAATCAAATTTTAGAGATTGAACAGTTGTAATATTGGCAGGTGGTGAGGTTGTCCAGTTTGGATTTACACAGGAGGGCGGTCCAGATGGAACGATCCCTTCTGCACTTCTACATGGATTACCAGCCGTACTATAGTAAACCGTTACACCTGACGGTGCAGAAACCGGGCCTACTAGATTGGGTCTCCATCTTGAGTCTCTATTTACGGAAGTAAGAGTACCTTGATCGCCAACATGCGGAAGAATATCGATGACAATAACTGAGTCTAATTGAATATTCCCTTTGTTTCTAACAATCAACTGATAATCTGATATTCCTCCTGGAACGGTATATCCCAGGTTGGGATATTTTGTCCAATTGGTGTCGAGTTGTCCTCTTACTAATTTTTCAGATTCGAGGGAGATAATTTCATTTACATTAACGATTTCATTACTGCCGCAAAGAATTTCTGTAGTGTTACCATCATTGTCAAAATCATAAATATCAGGATTCTGTGTATTACCAAAACAATTAATCTGAGTGGGTGATTGTATATATGCGTAATTTGTAAAAGCGGGAGTACCACCAATAGCAAATTCGCTGATGCGTACCTGAAACTGAATAACGACCCGATCACCCGGAGGAATTTTTATTCCGGAGGCACCGGTCCATTCCCAACGTAACAATTCTCTTCCGGTGCCATTATAATTCGGGGTAACCGAAAAAGAGGGAAGAGGATATCCTGAAGTATTTCCCCAAGGAGTAAGAAACCAGGAGCCTGTTTGGTAAGTAACACCTTCTGGCAGCAGGTCATACGCAATTGGATTTTCTAAAGAGTCTGCCCCCCCAAATTGATTTCGGATGGCAATTATAAATGAGAGCGTATCCCCTTGATCGAAAGTTCTAATTTCGTCTGCTGGAATATATTTTGACGGGTTGAGGTTTGCGCCCGGAAGTGGGGTCAATATATTTAAATTCACACAATCATCGGTAAGATTTGCACCAGGAGTAGTCGTAGAAAATTCGGAACAATTCGTGACCACTCCAGGAGTGGCATTTGTCATTACATTATAGGCCATTCTGGCGGGCTCATAAGTGGCAAAGCCCGCAGGGATATCTCCAAAGCACCAATTGATACTGGTGATGTATTCTACACCTGGATTTAAACCCAGTGAGGTAGTGGTAATGGTATTTTCGGGAGTCCAGATAGAATAAGGGGAGCCCGGGGCGAGGGTGGGGCCATTAAGGTTGGTCGTATAATATATATCACACCGAAATTCTCCTTCGTCTAATCCGCCGTAATACCAACCCCCGGCTGTGAATTCGGTTACTTCAATTCCAGGAGGAATCGTATCATTGAGGCAAAAATCTGCCAGGTCTTCCGATCCATTTATATTTCCATCGATTCGGTAGGTCCCGTTTTGTCCCGGATATAAACTAGAAGTGGAATTTATTTTATCGGAGATAGCAAGTATGGTCTGTGGGTTAAGGGTTCTTGAGTCAACATCTATAATTGTATCCCGATTTTCTCCAACGGGTGTGAATGAAAAGTGGGCAGTGTTACTAACGGCTGTTCCGACGGTAAACGGAGGATCAGGATAACTGACGGTTAGTTTTGGATAAATGCACTCTCCTGGTGAAAGTGTTGGCTTAGTGAAAGTTACTACTCTGGAAGCTGCATCATAATTAGCTATAGTGCCAAAATTGGGATTAGTTTGTACAAAAATGACCCCTGGTAATAAAGTATCTCTGATAACGATATTCTGCATGGTAAGGATACCAAAAGAATCTGTCCCTATTTGGTTACAAAGTTCAAATGTATAAGTTGAATTTCCTCCGGCTGCCCCTCCACTGAGGAGATACTTATTTCCTAACGGATTAACAGAAGCTTGAGCAGATACATCGAACGAAGAACTGCTCGAAGGAGCGTTGTCAGCAGATATAGTCGCCGTATTGGAAGCAGTTATTCCATTTGGTGTGGTACCAAAAGGAAAACGAACCCTGATTTGAACCTGACCGGAAGTTCCTGCATTTAACGGATCGATTAACGTAAAACTTACGGTCCGGGTGCCCGAATCGTAAGTTTCTGAGGTGGTATGAACAGAGCCGGCTAAACTTACAAATTCCACTTCGGGCGGTAAAGGATCGGTGATCATGACGCCTTCGCAATTATCTGTTAAGCCAGAACAAGCGTATTGGATATTGTAAGTAAAAATTTCGCCGCTTTGAATAGAAGTAGTCGAGGATGTTTTATTGATTGACAGTGCTGCTGCCATGGCAGGGTTCCATATGCTGAATTGGTTAGTTTGATAAGTACGCCTGAAACTATTTTTTTGAAGATAGAAAGGTAAGTGATTACCGGGAATTAGAGCGCAGCGCTCGGGTGAATTTGCTAATGAAGTACGCTCAATAGTGCTGGCAGATAACAGGCTGCTACTCGAATTTTTTAGGTCTTTTGGGGTGAAATTTTTTGTAATAAAAAGGGCTAAACAAAGACCTAAAGTAATATATAAGATTAGAATGCAGAGTCTTGGCTTCATGTTTTCCTTTGAAATGTGAAAATTGTATCTCATTTGCTAAGTCAATTTTCATTTTAATAAACTGATAATCAGTTGTTTATATACTATTGTATCACTTGATAGAAGCATATAAAAAAGAATCTGCTATCCAATGATTCAGGATGGAATTTTCTATTAAGGTTTTATACGCAAAACATATACCAAAAGTTAATATTTATATATTAAGGATTTTTAGCTTTTTAGCACGATAATATCCAAGAAATAACTTTTGTGTTGGGGTGAGAGGGATATATGTCTGTACACGTAAAAAGTGAAGATTGGCCATTTGACGTATAAGGTTGACTGTGTATAGAGATGATAAGTTAAGGTTGTAATATTCTAATGAGATAATTTTGATTCTCTATAAATTCAATCATTTTTAGAAGCATTTTTTAGCTTACTTATGAGAATTTTTGTTCCTTTGGACAATGCTTAAATTAGTCCTTATTTCTGACACTCACGGCCTGCACGACCAACTCCAATTGCCTCCTGGTGACGCTATTTTGCACGCTGGAGACGTTTCCAGTCGAGGTACAGAAAGAGAAATTATAGATTTTTTAGAATGGTTTGGAAACTTAGATTACAAACATAAAATCTTCATAGCTGGTAACCACGATTTCTTTTTTGAAAATAATTCGAAAGAAAAAATAGCTTCAATCATTCCTCCGTCAATAACCTATCTCAATGATTCAGGCATATTAATAGAGGGAGTCAAAATTTGGGGCTCACCTATCACTCCCTGGTTTTTTGACTGGGCCTTTAATCGTAAGCGGGGTACGGAAATAAAAAAGCACTGGGATCTAATCCCTGACGATACAGATATACTAATGACCCACGGACCGGTTCACGGAATACTGGATAAAACTACTACGGGCGTAGCGGCGGGTTGCGAAGAATTATTAAAAAAAATAGAAAAATCAAGTATTAAACTTCATCTATCCGGCCATATTCACGAAGGCTACGGCGAACGAATGGTCAACGGTGTGCGTTTTATTAATGCAAGTGTGCTGGATATCCACTATCGGCAAGTGAACGAGCCCATTATCCTAAATTTTAAAACAAAAACATGAGTCATCCCGAATTTCATAATTAAAATTTAAGGTGATGATTTTACCCTTGAAACCAGATTTTTAGCTGGTTAGCCAGTTGGCTCTTGGCTAGTTAGCCCTTTTTTACGCAAAAAGAGGGCTAACCGGCCAACAAACGAACAAACTAACTGGGGCTTGATCATCTTTAAATAAATAATTCGGGAGGACTCATTTTTACTAACTACTTTCCACGATTCCACAAACTTCATCACTTCACTTTCAATACCTTAATTTCCACTCGTTGATTTTTTTTACGGCCTGCTGCAGTACGATTAGACACTAATTTTTTTCGTTTTCCATATCCTTTATAAGTGAGTTGTTCCACAGGAATTCCTTTATTTACTAAATAATCAACCACCGATTTTGCTCTTGCAGTAGATAAAGCATCACAATAGTCGTGAGCAGGAATATCATTGGTATGACCACCAATTTCTACGGTGATCTGCGGATAAGCCCGTAAAAAATTGTACATCTCATCCAGCACGGGAATAGAGGTGGACTTCATATTCGTACTATCCGCATCAAAAAATAATTGCTCAATCTGAATCGTTTGTCCCGTTTGTAATTTTTTAACATCCAACGCAGCAATGATTCTCTTTTTAATGTTTACCGTGGTTGTTGTTTTACATCCTTTGGCATCAGAGACACTGATAGAATGATTACCAAATTTTAGTTTAGAAGCCTGTGCTCCATCTTCTCCGTTGTCCCAAAGAATCAAATGATTTCCTGTACCACCCGTTACTTTAACGGTTGCTTTTCCGTTACGAGTATTTTCGTCTGTCGCCGGTTCGTTCATAATTGCCTTCGCTTTTAGAGGAGCAGGTGCTTTAATAGAAAAATTCTGCACATTAGTATTGCCTTGATTGTCTGTTACCGTAAGAGTATAATCTCCAGCGGATAGGGTAGCGGTGGCTTTATTTTTTTCCGGAGCCGACCAGTTATAAGTATAGGGCGAAGCTCCTCCTGTAATTTTTGTAGTAATTGTTGTTTGGTCATTCGGACAGTCGAGGGTTGCTTGGTAACTAATTTTTACATCTAAAGGTGTAAGTGGAACGGGCGTTGGTTTCGGAATTTCAGCTATTTCGGGTTTGGGGGTTGGAGTGGGTTTTGTAATCGGATTCACATCGGACTTAGCGGTAGCAGGTTTTTCCGATTCGGGTGCAACTGCTACTTCTAAGGGAGGAAGCGTTGTAACTTTTACTGTCGCCAGCCCATGACAATTATTAGCGTCGGTGATTTTTATGACGTGTTTTCCCGGTGTGAGTTTTACGGCAGTCGCTTTGGTTTCTCCGTTGTCCCACTCGTATTGATAAGGTTCTGTTCCTCCGGTGGCTTGTATGGAGACACTTCCATCGTCAGTATCTTTGCGAGCGGCGGGCTGAAGCAGGGTGGTGGTAGCGCGGATGTTGGGTGCTGTTACGTTGGCGCTG
This sequence comes from uncultured Saprospiraceae bacterium, assembly GCA_938015415.1. GTDB lineage: Bacteria > Bacteroidota > Bacteroidia > Chitinophagales > Saprospiraceae > JALZUU01. Next base: position 29,830 of record CALLPK010000035.1, on the reverse strand, counting down.
GCCTTTCGGGTTTGTCCGGCAGCATCTGTGATGGTCACTTCGTAGAGTCCGGCCCCGAGACCCGTACCTTCCGCTCCATTAATGTTTTTTTTATTCCAGGTGTAGGTGAACGGTGCGGTGCCGCCGATGACTTTGGCTTTCACCGCGGCGGCTGCTTTTCCATCGCAGCTCAGAGGAGAAGTAACCTCCGCAGAAACCGTCATTTTAGCAGCTGGTTCAATCAGAAAAATTCCTTGATCTAACGTTCCCACCCAAAGAGCATCTTCCTGGTCTACCCGAATCACACTTACATTTTTACTGGTAAATCCATTTGAGGAATCAAAACGTTCTACTTTGTTTTTGACGACATCATAGCGGGTGATGATATCGGAAGCAACCCAGAGTCGACCTTCACTATCGTACTGAATGTCTCGTACTTTTCCTTGGTAGTAACGGCTGTCCACGTCTCCCGGAATCCAGCGATTGCGGTCATCGGCCATCCACAAAATTCCGTCTCCTAGTATCCATACGTCTGGTCCGAGGGCGGTAAGGGCAACGATTTTCTCCCTTTTTTCGAGGAGTTTAAAATCGCCATCTATTTTTTCACGCATGAGTACTCCCGCATTGGTACCTGCCCATACTCGATTATATTTATCGACTAACAAGGCATTGATTTTATTAGATTTTAATTTAGAATTTTCGGTCGTATATTGGCGGACGAGCGTCGCCTGATCGTCGCTGACCAATAATTCGAATAATCCTTTTTCGGAGGTTCCAATCCAGAGTGTCTTATTTTTTTCTTCAAAAAAAGCCGTGTTAATTGTGGTGCTTATATTTGCGGTATCGCCTAAAATGGTCTGAATAGTTTGTATTGGAAAATGACGATGTGCGTTTCCTCCGGATTGTAATAAAAGATGCCATTGGTCTTCGGGCGTATTCCGAGGAGTGGCATTGTCAGCGGAGAAAAGTTGGTAGACCTGACCTTCTCCGGCTACATATTTTTTGTTGTCCGCAGTTATATGAATATTTTTGATGGCGAGGTTGACGGGGATTGCCGCCCCCTTTACGACTCGCATCGGAGTGTTATCCTGACCATTGACAAGTGTATGAAAGAGGCTGAATATGGTAAAAGTAAACAGTAAGTGGAACTTCATATTATATATTTTGCGCGAAGATAGTGATTTTGGGGAAGTGAGGAGGCCAGCGCATCCCAACTTTATTATTTCGTTAACCAACTATTAAATCAAAAAATCGGATAATTGCGAACAAAAATCAGGAATGTTTATTCAAACCATTATAAGCTTAAAACAATTCGTCGATTTAGTAAGAATTTTTCATAATCACTTCTAAAACGGATCATTAGAAAAGGATAGTATAATTAGCCATATTTTCAAACTTAAAATGCTGTTAATTCTGACGGAAAGATGGCAACCCTTGGATCATTTATTGCGTATATTTGCATCATGAAGAATATTCGAAATTTTTGTGTGATTGCCCATATTGACCACGGCAAAAGTACTTTGTCGGATCGTTTATTGGAATTTACAAAAACGATCTCCGAACGGGATATGCAGAATCAGGCCCTGGACGATATGGATATCGAGCGCGAACGGGGGATTACCATTAAGAGTCACGCCATCCAATTATACTATAATCATTCAGATGGAGAACAATATACTTTTAACCTAATCGATACCCCCGGTCACGTGGATTTTTCCTACGAAGTGTCCCGGTCGATCGCCGCTTGTGAAGGTGCCTTGTTGTTAGTGGATGCTTCTCAGGGAATTCAGGCACAGACGATTTCCAACCTTTATCTGGCCATTGAAAATGATCTGGAAATCATTCCTGTTCTGAATAAAGTGGACATGGAAAGTGCTATGATCGAAGAAGTTTCGGATCAGGTAATTGATCTGATTGGTTGCGAAAAAGAAGATATTGTTCTGGCTAGTGGAAAGACAGGTATCGGAATACAAGATATTATGAATGCCATTGTAGATCGTGTTCCCGCACCTACTGGTGATATTAGTGTTCCATTGGAAGCGATGATTTTTGATTCTGTTTTTAATGCTTACCGTGGGGTGATTGCTTATTTCCGGATCTTAAACGGGACGCTGAAAAAAGGGGAGCAGGTGCTTTTCATGAATGCGGGTAATGAATATACGGCGGACGAAATTGGTATTTTACAGATTGGTCAAGTACCGAAGAAAGAACTACGTGCGGGAGATGTTGGCTATATTATTACGGGTATTAAAGTTTCAAAAGAAGTGAAAGTAGGGGATACGATCACCAATGCTATTAATCCGGCGAAAGAGGCTATCAAGGGTTTCGAGGATGTGAAGCCGATGGTTTTTGCGGGAATTTTTCCGATCGATAATGACGACTTCGAAGACTTGCGGGATAGTTTAGAAAAATTACAATTAAACGATGCTTCTTTGGTCTTTGAACCAGAATCATCTGCTGCCCTGGGATTTGGATTCAGATGTGGATTCCTTGGGATGTTGCACCTGGAAATTATTCAGGAGCGGTTGTCACGGGAATTTAATCAGGAAGTAATTACCACAATTCCTAACGTAACTTATTACGCCAAAACAAAAAAAGCAGGCAGTGAAAAATTTCTGGTGAATACACCGGTTGACCTGCCAGATCCTTCGATTCTGGATTTTGTGGAAGAGCCTTATATCGAAGCACAGATCATTACCAAGCCCGATTATATCGGCTCGATTATGAAACTCTGTATGGATAAAAGAGGGATTTTGAGTAAGCAGATTTATCTGACTCCTACGCGGGTTGAGCTGACTTTTGAAATGCCGTTGGCCGAAATTGTTTTTGATTTTTATGATCGTTTAAAATCTATTTCCAGAGGATACGCGTCTTTTGATTATACGCCATTAAATTTCCGGCAATCAAATCTGGTTAAGCTGGATTTATTGCTCAACGGGGAGGCCGTCGATGCTTTGTCGGCGTTGGTTCATCGCACTAAAGCAGAAACTTTTGGTCGTAGGATTTGTAAGCGACTGAGAGAATTATTGCCGCGACAGCAATTTAAAATTGCCATTCAGGCTTCCATTGGTGCCAAAGTAGTCGCCCGGGAAACGATCTCCGCACTGCGTAAAGATGTAACCGCAAAATGTTATGGTGGTGATATTTCCCGTAAAAGAAAACTACTCGAAAAGCAGAAAAAAGGGAAGAAGAAAATGCGCCAGATTGGTAATGTAGAGGTGCCACAGAAAGCATTTATTCAGGTATTGAAATTAGATGATTAAAAAATAAATTACCGTAGAGACAAGGTATACGTTATCTCTACGGTGATTTATTTTTTTATAAAATTCCCTCATATAACTCTAAAAGAGTTACCGCCAACCCTTCCTCTGATGGCGTCCTTGCTACCTCAAAATCCACAATTCCGTACGCCTCTAATGCGGCTCCCGTTGTCTTTCCAATCACAATAATTCTTTGGTGTTTTGCTAGCGCATGCTGATCAAAATAAGCCTTTACATTAAGAGGACTGGTAAAAATCAGAAAGGTCGCCTGACTCGCTTCGATTGCCGTCTTCGGCAGATTATCATAAACGATTAATGGAAAACTCATAAGCTGATTTCCCGCTAATTTTTCGATGGTTCGGCGCGAATGATGCGCTTGTGGAAAAAGTACTGTTGGTTGGTCGCCAGCAATTTTAATAAACCCCGCTAAGGTAGAAACTCCCTCGCCCGTCCCCACAAAATCCGCAGTGACTTTATGCGTTTTGAGCGCCTCCCCTGTCCCCGGTCCGTAGGCCGCAATCTTTAAATCAATCGGTAAATTTTGGAGTTGAGTAAAAAAAAAATCCACCGCTTTCCGACTATAAAAAAAGATCCAGTCAGTAGTGGGAAACGCCGAAAATGGTATCAGTTTAAAATCGAGTAGGGAACGTCCCGTTACTAGAAAATCCGCCGCTTCCAGCTGGCTACGAAAAGGACTTTCCGGACTCAAATCTCGACTGATAAATACGGTTTTATCCATCTTTTTATAGTTTCAAAGCCTTGATGGTCAGTAATTTAAAAAAGCATCGGGCGGTAGCTTCCGCATCGGCAATGGCATTATGAGCGTCTGAAAAATCTTCGCCAAACAATTTGAAATGCAGTTCGGCCAATGAAGGCCATTTATAACCGTACTTGCCTGGCAATTGACAGTAGTCGGTAGACTTTTTCATAGTACAAATCCGTTTTTTTTCAAACAGTTCGCTGGCAATCCCCGTCCGGACAAATTCGGCCCCCGTTACATTTTCATCAAAGCTGATATTATGACCAATCAGGTAGTCCGAATTTTTTATCGCTTCCGAGAATTTTTCTAGAATCTCTACTAAAGGTTTCCCTTCTTTTTTAGCCCGTGCGGTACTGATCCCATGAATTTTTACCACTGCCGGTGGAATGGTAAATCCTTCCGGGAAAATGATGTGATCCTGTCGGTCTGTCTCTTCGTAGTTTTTATCAAAAATCAACCACGAAAGCTGCACCATTCGCGGCCAGTTATTAGTATCCGTATACGGAAGATTCCATTTTTTTGGTCTACCCGCTGTTTCTGTATCGAAGATGAGGTACATTCATTTTATTTTTGTATAGACAAGGCATGCCTTGTCTCTCTCTACAGGTTAGCAATAATTTTTAAATGTCCAAGATGGTGTCGGCTGTGCCAGCTGTAGAGTGCAAGATTTTGCGTTAATTGCAGTTCCTGATTTAAGCCAGGATGAAAGAAGCGTCTCTCAAAATCGGTATTAGACATATTTTCCAAACAGGTTGCCCAGCGCTGGTGAATCCCCTCAATTATTTTTAGGGAAGGAGTCGGGTTGTGGTTGCTACCATCCGGTAATTCAGCCCACGCCGTTTCGTCGTAAGGTTTAACGGTAGGAACATCTTCGGTAAGCGCCAGTTTAAATCGAATGTACGCGTTAGCGTGGCTATCTGCCAGATGATGAATTACCTGTGCACCCGTCCAGCCATCCGGGCGATATACTTTATGAAAAATTTCGGGCGACCAATCTTTCACCAGTTCGTTTATTTGTTTTGGTAGTTGTTGGATATCTTTTATCCACCCAGGAATATTTTTTGGATCTGCGGGGCCACCAAAAATAAATTTTCCGATGGGGTAGCGTAAGGAGTCTGACATGTTTTTTCTTTATTAGCTGGTTGGCCGGTAGGCTTTCCTTTAAATATATTTTCTTGACGCCTTTTGGCAAATGCGTTATAGAAAAAATTGAAGTTGCTCTTTGAGCTTAAGTTTGTTTTGCTATTGAAGTTGCTATGGTGGTCTACTTATTCCTGCAATGCCCGGTGCACCTTCTCCGCCAGTCCCGCCGAAGTACTACTGGACATCCTAACCTGTTTGACCGGTCCATCCCAGGTCACCGCCTTGGCGGCCCAGACGTGGAAGTGCAAGTTGGCATCCTGTCGACAATAAACGCCGAGTGGCATGTGACAACCTCCTTCTGCCATTTTCAGTACGGTACGTTCTATATTCGTGGCGGCAGAAACTTCGGGATGATGTAATTGCTTTAATATTTGTCGGGTAGGCCGATCGGCCCGATTGGTCTGCCAGGCGAGTACACCTTGCGCGGGAGCCGGAACAAACTCTTTTGGATTCATTTTATAAATCACAAAATCGGATAAGTCCATTTCGAGTCGTTCCAGTCCGGCTGCCGCTAATAAGATGGCGTCAAAATCTCCTTGCCTGAGTTTTTCCAGTCGAGTTGGGACATTACCCCGAATATCTTTTAAAGTCACATCCGGCCGGAAATGGTTGAACTGTGCCTTCCGTCGGGCGGACGAAGTCCCAACTATGGGATTTTCTTTTAGGTTAAACATCTGAGTCTGATCGGCATTCTCTTTGGTCATTACCAACCAGTCGGCGGGGTCAGCACGGTAAGAAACGGCCGTAATGGCCAGACCTTCGGGAGCTTGGGTTGGCAAATCTTTCATAGAATGTACTGCCATGTCAATATCCCCCCTAAGCAGAGAATCTTCAATTTCTTTGGTAAAAAAGCCTTTACCTTCCAGTTTATCAAATCCAAGATGCTGTATTTTATCACCCTGTGTTTTGATGATTACCAGTTCACTATCTACTCCAATTCCGGCGAGTGCTTCTTTGGTAAAATTTGCCTGCCATAAGGCCAATTTACTTCCCCTGGTTCCAATCCGGATATTTTGTACTTTTGCCTCCAATTTTTATGTTTGTTTTTTTAGTAATTTTCTGATCAACATAATAAATGCCTGGAATTACACACTTTTAGGTGGCTGCAAAGATAGACAATTACGAAGGAGTATAAAGAAGTTGTTTAAACTTTAAGCACGCTTAAAATACCTTGAGAAACAATTTTTACGTTATAATTACCGTTAGGCGTGCTGCCTGGCAAAACGAGAACCACATTTGAACAGCTTTAAAGCTGTGAAACGATCCGATGGTCTTTTATTCTATTTCCAAAATAAAATAAAGGCATTGGTAAAATTACGCCTAGACAATGCAGATTTCAGCAACCGAACTGAGCCAGCTACTGGACGGAACTGTGGAAGGAGACCCCACCGTTACCGTGAGTGCACCAAGTAAGATCGAGGAGGGAACGCCCGGAACCATCAGTTTTTTAGCCAATCCCAAATACGAATCTTATGCCTATCAAACCCAGGCTTCTATCTTGTTAGTCTCTAAAAATTTCCAGCCTAGCCATCCCATAAATGCCACCTTAATTCGGGTGGAAAATGTATACGCTGCCATTACCTTTTTACTCGAAAAATTCAGTCAGGAACACCAACCTGCCGCTGGAGTAGCTACTCAGGCGGCCATCCACGAAGATGTAAAATTGGGAGAGAATACTTCCATTGGAATTTATTCCGTCATTGAATCTGGTGTTTCGATTGGCGCCGATACCATCGTTTATCCACAGGTTTATATTGGGAAAGATGTAAAAATTGGTAAAAATGTCATTTTATACCCCGGAGTGAAGATTTATCATGGTTGTGAGATAGGGGATCATTGTATTTTACATGCCAACGTGATTATCGGATCTGATGGCTTTGGATTTTTACCTGATAAGGACGGAAATTTTAAGAAAATTCCGCAGATTGGTAATGTTATTTTAGAAAATAACGTAGAAATAGGGGCTAACACGGTAATTGACCGTGCGACGATGGGCAGTACGGTACTCAAAACAGGTGTGAAGCTAGATAATTTAATTCAGGTGGCACATAATGTAGAGATAGGGGAAAATACGGCCATTGCAGCACAGGCCGGGATCGCCGGAAGTACCAAGATTGGTAAAAACTGTCTGATTGGCGGTCAGGCTGGCTTTGTCGGGCATATAAAAGTGGCAGATGGTAGCAAAGTGCAGGCGCAAAGTGGCGTAGCAGCTTCGATTACAGAACCAGGGAAAGCGGTTTACGGCTCTCCTGCTTTGCCTTATGGAGATTATTTAAAGGCTTATGCTGTTTTTAAGCAATTACCAGCAATTAATCGTCAAATTCGGGCATTAGAGCGAGAAATCGCGCAACTTAAAGGGGAGATTTCGGGAAATGATGTAGCGTAAAATTAATTTGTTAATGTTACTTCCCCTAGATCGCCAAATTATAAGGAGTCTATTTAAAAATAGGCACCAGATTTTGCCAAAAGCCTAGCCAAAACCATTATCTTTGGGGGATTTTTGATTTTAGACAGATTAACACTTTATGAAGCAACATACATTACGGGAGGAATTTACGGTTAATGGAGTAGGGTTACACACTGGAAAAGCCGTGAAAATGACCTTTAAGCCCGCTCCGGTTAATCATGGATATAAATTTCAACGCATTGATCTGGACGAGGCTCCTGTGATCAGTGCGGATGTTAATAAGGTAATTTCTACCAATCGGGGAACCACATTAGGAACGGAAAAAGTGCAAATTGGTACGGTAGAACACGTACTTTCTGCCCTACGTGGTATGGATTTGGACAATGTACTGATCGAAATTGACGGGCCGGAATCACCCATAATGGATGGTAGTGCAGCAGCTTTTGTCAAAGGTATTGCCAAAGTAGGAACGGTAGAACAAGAGGCACAAAGAGAATATTTTGAAGTGACTGAACCGATCGCTTACCGGGATGAAATTACTGGAACAGAGTTACTAGCATTGCCAGCCGATGATTATCAAGTGACGACCATGATCGATTTTAATTCGCAGGTACTGGGTCACCAATACGCCTCCATGGAATCATTTGACGATTATGAAAAAGAGATCGCTCCTTGTCGTACCTTCGTTTTTTTGCACGAATTAGAGCATTTGCTTAATCAGGATTTGATCAAAGGCGGCGATTTAGACAATGCTATCGTTATAGTGGATAGAGTGATGGAACAGTCAGATCTCGATGCATTGGCCAAGCGACTTAAAAAACCAAGTATTAAAGTAGAAAAGGAAGGTATTCTGAATACGTTGGATCTTCACTTCGAAAATGAACCGGCTCGGCATAAATTACTTGATGTAGTTGGAGATTTAGCATTGGTGGGAAAGGCGATAAAAGGAAAAATTGTTGCTACTAAGCCAGGACATACGGCCAACGTAGAATTTGCCAAAATTCTAAAAAAAAGATGGCAGGAACAGCGAAAACTGCGGGGGAAACCCAAATACGATCCGGATGCGGAGCCGTTATACACCGTACAGGATATTCAAAAATATATTCCCCATCGTCATCCATTTGTATTGGTGGATAAAATAATTGAACTTTCGGAACAACACGTGGTGGGAATAAAAAATGTAACTTTCAACGAAAGCTTTTTTCAGGGACACTTTCCGGATAATCCGGTCTTTCCAGGTGTTTTACAAATGGAGGCACTGGCTCAAACAGGCGGAATTCTGGCCCTCTTTAATGTGGATGACCCAACTAAATGGGATACTTACTTTTTGAAAATTGATAATTGTAAATTTAAAAATAAAGTGGTACCGGGAGACACCATGATTCTTAAATTAGAATTATTAACACCCATTCGAAGGGGAATTGTTCATATGCAGGGTACGACTTACGTCGGAAATAAAATTGTTTCTGAAGGGGAATTAACTGCTCAAATTATTAGAAAAAAAGAAGATGAATAGCGCACTAAGGCATATACATCCCAATGCTAAAATCGGGAATAACGTTAAGCTTGGACCCTTCGTCACCATCGAAGCGGATGTCGAGATTGGCGATAACTGCGAAATCGGTCCAAATGTCTGTATTCTTAATGGTACGCGACTGGGAAACAATTGTAAAGTCTTTCCCGGAGCGATCCTGGGTTCTATTCCTCAGGATCTTAAATTTAAGGACGAAGACTCTAAGTTGATTATCGGGAATAATGTGATCATTCGCGAATATTGTACGCTCAACCGGGGAACTGCTTCGAATCTGGAAACCCGCATTGGTGATCACTGTCTGATCATGGCTTACGTCCACGTAGCGCACGATTGTGTGATCGGTGAGCGTTGTATTTTAGCTAATTGTGTCAACCTGGCCGGACACATTACCATCGGTGATAAATCCATCGTAGGAGGACTTTGTGCCGTTCATCAATTTGTAAAAATTGGAACCCACGTCATGGTCGGTGGAGGCTCTTTGGTTCGAAAAGATATTCCGCCCTTTATCAAGGCGGCGCGGGAGCCGCTTTCTTACGTAGGAGTCAATTCTATCGGATTGCGGCGCCATAAATTCAGCAATGATCAAATCCATGATATTCAGGCGGTTTACCGGACTTTATACATGAAAGGATATAATACCAGTCAGGCGATGGAAAAAATTATGGCCAGTCCTCATTCTACCCCGGAACGGGATATGATTATTTCTTTTATCAAGGAGGCTGATCGGGGGATCATCGGTCTTCGACACGTAAATGGCAATCGCGCAAATGGAAATCGAACTGCGTGAAGTTGCTAAGCGGTATCGTTTTGAATGGATATTTAGAGAGATCAATTATCACTTTCAGTCCCAATATCGTTATGCTATTTTAGGGAACAACGGTACGGGGAAATCTACCTTCCTGAAAATTTTATCGGGGCATCTTACGCCTTCCAAAGGTAAAATATCTTTTACCCGCGACAATAAAAACTTAGAGATTGAAGAGGTCTATCAACACGTTGCTTACGCGGCGCCCTACATTGATTTAATTGAGGAATTCACCCTCAAAGAGGCCATTGATTTTCACCAAAAATTTAAACCTTTACAGGCTGGTATCCATACCGAAAAACTAATCGGATTGCTTGGTTTTCAAAAATCAACCAATAAAGAAATAAAGTTTTTTTCCAGTGGAATGAAACAGCGCCTAAAGCTTGCACTCGCAATTGTTAGTCAAACAGATATATTGTTATTGGACGAACCAACCACCAATCTCGATCAGCAGGGAATGGACTGGTACCAGCAATTGTTAAACGATTATTGCGATGATCGGTTGTTGATTATTGCCTCAAACGTGGAAGCAGATTATCAGCGTTGTGATCATTTTCTTAATATTATGGATTTTAAAAAATGAACAAAAACGCGGATTGGATAAAAGACTGGAAAGGGCAGGAAAAGGGGCGTCGCAAGGAATATAAAAAGTTGGTGGGGCAACTAAAAAAGAAGCCTGCCAGAGCGATTACGGAACTAGCGGACGATGTACATCAGAATACTTTTGAAAAATACGATTGTCTGGATTGTGCCAATTGTTGTACCAGCATTCCTCCTCAGCTCAACCGCACGGACATTAAGCGGATTGCTAAACATCTGGGGATGAAAACAGCGGATTTTAAGGACGAATTTACCCGCCAGGATGAAGACGGTGATACGGTTATGAAATCTACGCCTTGCCCTTTTTTAAATACGGATCATACTTGTCAGATCTACGAAAATCGACCCCGCGCCTGCCGCGAATATCCACATACCCACGCCGCTCAGTTTGTACAACAACTGGACCTGCATCTGGTCAATGCCAGGCACTGTCCAGCGGTATTTCATATTTTAGAACGGTTTGAAGAATTGATTAAAGAATGTTGAATAACGAATATTCAATTTTCAATATTGATTTTAAACCTGTCTGCGGGAGATGAAATTATTTTTTTAAAGGTTTGAATCTCGATTGGACTCGCTTTGTTTCGTTTTTTTGCAAAAAAAATGAACAGAAAAGAATAAAACCCTGGAATAAATGAATTATTGACTGGGTAAGTTTTTTTTGCCTAAAAAATCAGCAAAATTAGTGATCCTAAATAGTTTATAGTCAGTCTTTTAAAAGGTGTGTTGCGGTCTGGCAACGAGCTTAAAAATCAATATTCAGTAATCAATATTGGAGATTCAATATTCTTCTACAAATCCCCCTTCAACTTCTCTAAAAAGCCCTTAATATTCGTCAAAGACTTTAGCATTTCATTTTTCTTAATCAAACTATCCTTGTTATTTTTAATTTCTTTTTTTGCGCCTTCGAGTGTGAAACCTCTTTCTTTTACCAGGTGATAAATGATTTTAAACTGGTCCAGATTTTTTTGTGTAAAACGACGATCTCCTTTACTATTTTTATGCGGTTTCAGGATATCAAACTCTGATTCCCAAAAACGGATCAGTGATTTTGATACGTCAAACATCTCGGAAACCTCCCCAATGGAGTAGTATAATTTAGTAATCTCGTCGTCTTGCATGGACATAATAAGCGGATTTCTATTAAAAAATATTAACGTTATAGTAGTTCAAAGTTACGGAATCTGTAGGAGAATAAAAACTCAGATCTTTTCGCTATTTTTCCAGGTGTTTCCGTAGCAACTCCTGCAATTTTTTTGGATCTGCTTTCCCTTTCGCATTGCGCATCACCTGCCCCATAAACATCTGCAATAGATTCTTTTTTCCGTTTTGATAAGCTTTGACTTTATCCGGATTTTTCGCCAGTACTTCCTCAATTAAACCATCTAAAAAATCACCGTCATCCGACTGAAAAAGGTTCATTTCTTTCGCCAGCATTTTGACCGATTTGTCCGGGGTAGTTGCCATAGCAGGAAATAATTGCTGGTTAGCTACGGTACTGTTGACCTGATTAGTAGCGGTTAGTTCGACAAACTCAATGAGTTGCTCTTTTATAAAAACGGTATCAGGGAACTCTTTCTGATACGCCTTCATTTGATTGTTAAATACATTTGCCAATTGCTTGTGATAGGGAGAAGACTGGGCACATTCCATAAAGAGCAGTGCCTCTTTTTTATGTTCCGTGAGCAATCGGGCATCGTATTCTGACAGTCCATATTCCGTTTGAAATTTTTGTTTTAAAACCCACGGTAATGGTGGTTGCTGTTGTCGAATTTTATCAATATAATCTTCCGATAAAGCCACCGGAGGTAAATCCGGATCGGGAAAGTAGCGGTAATCGTGCGCGTCTTCTTTAGATCGTAAGGGAGAAGTTTTTCCGGAAACCGGATCAAAATTTAAGGTCTGTTGTAGCACTTCACCACCGCTTTCGAGTAAATCAATTTGTCTTTTTACTTCGTATTTGATCGCTCGGCGGGCGAACCGCATTGAGTTGACATTTTTGATTTCACAACGATTTCCAAAGGTCTCGCTGCCTTTAAGTCGTACCGAAATATTGCAATCACAACGCATACTTCCTTCTTCCATGTTCCCGTCAGAAATTTCCAGATAGCGTACGAGTTGGCGCATCGAATTCATAAAAATATCCACTTCTTCCGCCGAGCGGAAATCCGGTTCGGTGACTAATTCCAGCAGCGGTACGCCCGCTCGATTCAGGTCAACTACCGTATAATCAGGATAGGCATCGTGCGTAGATTTTCCGGCATCCTCTTCCATGTGGATGTGGTGAATGCGGATGTTGCGGGTGTAATCCGGTGTGATGACCTCCATGGCGCCACCAATGCAAACCGGCTCGTCCTGTTGTGTGATTTGGTAACCCTTGGGAAGATCAGCATAAAAATAATTTTTACGATCAAAACGGTTGAGCGGATTAATCCGGCAACCCAGCGCCAGTCCAAGTTGTACGGCGTAGGCTACTTGTCGTTCGTTGAGTCGGGGCAGCGTACCGGGGTGGGCTAGAGAAATGGGGGAGATTTGCGTGTTGGGGGCTCCGGCAAATTTGTTCTCATCTCCACAAAAAGCCTTTGATTTTGTGGCAAGCTGTATATGAACTTCCAGACCGATAACCGTTTCGTATTTTTCGTATGGCATAATAAAAATTAAAAAACTAAGAACTGAAGTTCTAAAGAATGAATTTACAGCCACAAAGAATTTATGATTTTAAAAAAATCTTTAGCGACTTAGTGTCTTAGTGGCAATTTTTTCAATATTAAAAAAGTAAAAATCCAATGGCAATGGCAAAAGACATGAAAATTGTCAAAAGAACCAAGTAAATCAGTGAGATAATAAAAATTTTAAAAAGCGTCTTTAACCAGCCTTGTTGATAAATACGTTTCAATGCGATAAACAGATACACAAACGCAATGAAAAAACCAAAGCCAATTATTCCTCCACCCAAATAAGGTTTTAAAAGGATTACGATCGTGAAAAGTATAAATAGAAAAGCATGGTAATGGAACGAAAAAATAAGATGTTCTACATAAAATTTTTTACTACGGATATAGATTATTTTCAGAAAGATGGCTAGAAAAGGCATCATAAAAAACAAGGCCAGCGTTGTTTTTCCAAATAAATACTGGACCATACTGTTTCCTTGTTTGATAGATTTTACCCCTTGTGTGATCAGGAGTTTTCCCCAAAATCCCATTTCTTTTCCGTAAGCATCACCTAGTTCTTTTGGGGACATCTGCTCAAAATCATCCCGGCTAATGTTTGGTAATTTAAAACCTGTTATTTGAATTTCTTCACTCAGTTTGATGGAGTCCTCGGGATGACCGAGCACTTCCAGCATATGAACGGATACTGAATCCAGCGCACGAGTTACTTTTAGGTCTCCAAAAACTTCTTTTTGTTCCAGCGAGATACTGTCCAGAATACCCAAAACTTTGCTCCGTTCGTTTTCGTGGATCATTTCGTTTAGATTACCAATGCCTAAGTCATTATCCTGAAATAGCTGCAGCGCGAGGATGGAAGCGAATAAAACAGCCATGACCAAAAACAGCCGCAACGGGGAAGAATAAGTTTTATGTTTTCCAAGAAAAAATTCCTCGGTCAATTTGCCAGGAAAAAAGATGGCTTGTACGGTTTTGATAATCCGACCATCCAGGTTGAATTGTTCGCCCAGAAAATCTCCCACCAAATTACGCAGCTTGATCCGCCCGGTCGTATGTTTTTGGCCGCAGTGGTGGCAGTAGACTGCCCTTTCGGGAAGGGAAGTATTGCAATTATAGCATTTTTTTGGAGTCGAAGACATAGGTTTTTTAAGTCGTTTGCCAGGCAAGTTAATGAATGCTAGACATAACGCTTACTTTTTTGGCTAGAATATATTTTCTATGATGAAGATCATTGGAAGCTGCGCTGATGAATCGCTTCACTGGTCGAAGGTAAGGCATTAAAAATTGAGGGTAATTTAATGAAAATGAATATTTTAAATAAAAGTTCACATATTCATATTAAACAAAAAAACGTAGTGATTGGCAATAACCTATCACTACGTTTTTCAACTCAACGAGCGAAGCGATTCAACACCTCAACAAGCGAAGCGTTTCAACAATTAATCAAAAGACTGGTTGGTCACCGAAGCCATGTTGGCTAGTTCCTGGTATTCTTTAGGTGTCAGGCCATCCATACAATAATGGATAGGGTTTACTTTGTCTCCTCTGTGGATTACCTCATAGTGCAGGTGAGCAGCCGTAGAAGAACCGGTATTTCCTACCGCTCCAATTACTTGCCCACGCTGAATCTTTTGACCTTTTTTTACATCTACTTTGCTCATGTGTGCATAAAGTGTCTTGTAACCGTAGCCATGGTCGATAACCACGTGGGTTCCGTAGCCATTTTTGAGTTTGGATACTTTTATTACTTTACCATTTCCGGTTGCTTGAATAGGTGTTCCTTCTGGACAAGTGAAGTCAATTCCTTTATGCATCCGACGTCTTTTGAAAATTGGGTGCATTCGCATCCCAAATCCAGACAAGCGGTGGATATTACGCTTTAATTTATCCGAGCGAACGGGTTTAATCGCTGGAATAGAAGCCCACATTTCTTCCCGATCTTTAGCCAGATTGGTAATTTCGTCGAGTGATTTAGACTGAACTGCGAGTTTACTTTTGATCTTATCTACCTCTGTTTTTGCGGAAATAAGGAGTTCTCCGGAGTTTTTAAATTTTGTCAGATTGGAATATTTATCACTACCTCCCGTTCCACCGTTCCACACACTTTCATCAATTGGATCCATTCCAAAAATCATTCGGTGTACCCCCGCATCTCGTTCCTGAATGTTATTCAATACTTTACTCATCATGTCAAAATCGCTGTTCAGTGCCATATACTGGAACTTCATTTGCTCGATTTCGCGTAATAATGCTTTTTCTTTAGGGGAAGGAAAATAGGCAAGTACAATAGATATCACAATAACTGCACTTACTCCCACGGCAGAAACAAAGCCGAGGAGCTTTAATAATTTAACACGCAAGGGGTCTACAACCTTCTCATAACGTAAGGTTTGCGTATTATAAACAAACTTTTCTTTTCTCATCAGAGCCTTTATTCGTTAACCAAAATTCAGTAGCTTTGCGACCGCTGAAAATTAGCAAAAATCGTTTTCTGTAGCTTTCAGTTTAGGTGGTTATTCGTACTTAGTAAAATATATAGTTTTTATCTAAACTGTTGTAGTATGCGCCGTCAAAAATATTACTCAATTGCCGATTATTCAAATAAAATCGCATAAATCTTTGTATTTAAATAATTATAATGATAAAAATGTTTAATATTATAACTATTTTGATGGCAAAAACATCCCGAATTTAAACCTATATACCCGTAATTGAAACAAATTAGTTAAGTTATTGTAAGTAAAATCAATACGAATTATATTACCGACTTTTCGACCATTTGTTTCTCATAATCACTTATTATATGATGACTTCTCGTGCTATTCGACAAAAATTTCTGGACTTTTTTGAAAGTAAAAAGCATAAAATCGTTCCTTCTGCTCCTTTGGTGAACAAAGATGATCCTACCTTGATGTTTATCAACGCGGGAATGAATCAGTTTAAGGACTATTTTTTGGGAAATAAAACTCCGGATAATCCACGGATTGCTGATACCCAAAAATGTCTGAGGGTGTCCGGCAAACAAAACGATCTCGAAGAGGTAGGAATTGATAGTTACCACCATACGCTTTTTGAAATGCTTGGGAACTGGTCGATTGGTGATTATTTTAAAAAAGAAGCCATCGAATGGGCGTGGGAACTTTTGACCAAGGAATATAAGCTGGATCCTGAACGTATTTATGTCTCGGTATTCGAAGGCGATAAAGGATTAAATCTTCCCCTCGACCAGGAGGCGATTGATCTATGGAAAAACCTGCTGCCGGAAGAACGTATTCTGAATTTTGATCGGAAAGATAATTTCTGGGAAATGGGAGATACCGGCCCTTGTGGTCCCTGTTCTGAAATTCACGTTGATCTGCGTTCGGACGAAGAACGTCAAAAAGTGCCGGGTGCTACGCTCGTGAATATGGATCATCCTCAGGTGATCGAAATCTGGAATCTGGTATTTATTCAGTTTAATCGAAAAGCGGACGGTTCGTTAGAAAAACTTCCTGCGGCGCACATCGATACCGGAATGGGCTTTGAAAGACTTTGCATGGCTCTGCAAGGTAAAAAATCCAATTACGATACAGATATTTTCACTCCTTTTATTAATAAAATTAGCGAACTTTCGGGCAAACCTTACACGGGTAATTACGAGCTTACGGCAAAGTCAGATATTGCCATGCGCGTAGTAGCGGATCATTTGCGGGCCGTTTCGTTTGCCGTGGCGGATGGACAGATGATGTCGAGTAATGGAGCGGGTTATGTGATACGCCGGATTTTACGTCGGGCCGTTCGGTATTACTATTCTTTTCTGGATGTAAAAGAGCCATTAATTCATCAGTTGGTACCCATGTTGGCGGACGAATTTGCGGATGTCTTTCCGGAGTTAAAAGCACAGCAGGATTACGTAGCAAAAGTTATTTTAGGAGAAGAAGCTTCGTTCCTTCGTACCCTCGAAGGCGGCCTCAGACGGATCGAAAATCTGACCATTAAAAACAATAAAATGGATGGTCTGACGGCTTTTGAATTGTACGATACTTTTGGTTTTCCCATCGATTTAACGCGGCTGATTGCTTCGGAAAAAGGCTGGGAAATCGACGAAGCTGGTTTTGAAAAACACTTAGCAGTTCAGCGCAGTAATGCCAAGAAAGATGCTCAAAAAGAAGTAGGAGACTGGACGGTATTGCACGATGAGCAGGGTGTTACTTTCTTAGGATATGACGAGACTAAGGTAACGGACGCCCGGGTGATGAAATACCGTACCGTTAAGGATAAAAAAGGAGATCAGTACCAAATGGTGTTGGATCGAACGCCTTTTTATGCAGAGGGTGGGGGACAGGTTGGAGACGCTGGATTGCTCTTCTTTGGAGAAGAAAAAATACCGGTCGTCAATACCCAAAAAGAAAATGACCTGGTGATTCATTATGTCAAAAAAATACCCGCTGAAATTGATCAAAAGGTAACCGCCGAGATCAACACTAATAAACGTAGATTGACCGAAAATAACCACTCGGCTACCCATCTTTTGCACGCAGCACTGCGTACCGTTCTAGGCGATCACGTGGGACAAAAAGGATCTTTAGTTAACGAAAGACAATTACGATTTGACTTTGCTCATTTTGCCAGGCTAACGGACGAAGAACTGGCAAAGATTGAGACGTTGGTCAATCAAAAAATTCGCGAAAATATTCCGTTGGAAGAAGCACGTTCTATTCCCATTGCAGAAGCTCAAGCGGCGGGTGCGATGATGTTGTTTGGAGAAAAATACGGAGACGAGGTACGGATGATTACCTTTGATCCTGATTTCTCCAGGGAATTGTGTGGAGGCTGTCACGTTCAGGCAACCGGCCAAATTGGGTATTTTAAAATTACGAGTGAAACCGCCGTGGCGGCTGGTGTACGCAGAATTGAGGCGGTGACCGCCGAGGCAGCCGAAAAGTACATCAATCACGAGTTGGCAGAATTAAATAAAATTCGTTCATTATTTAAAAATCCTACCCGAACGGCTGAAAATGTCGAAGCTTTACAGGATGAAAACAAAGCGTATAAAAAGGAGGTCGAAAAAATGATAGCAGCTCAGGCGGGAGGACTCAAAGATGATCTGAAAAAACAAATGGAGTCGATTAATGGCATTAACTTTATTGCCGCCAATCTACCCATCGGAGATGCCAAAGCGATCAAGACCTTAGCCTACCAACTGGAAAAGGAATTAGGAAATGCCATGATTGTTTTTGGAGCCAATATTAATGGTAAACCTCAATTAACGGTAGCGATCAGTGAGCAAATTACAAAAGACAAAGATCTCCACGCTGGAAATATTATCCGCGAACTCGCTAAAGAAATTAAGGGCGGTGGTGGAGGCCAGGCATTTTTTGCAACTGCCGGTGGGTCTGATGTGAATGGTTTGGATCAGGCAATCATTAAGTCTCGTGAGTTAGTGGCCCATAAACTGAATGGGTAGCTATTTTATTAGCGTATCAAGACCGTTTACGGGCAAGTATTTAGGTCTTGATATGCCAGTTGATGAATCGATTATTGCTTTTTGCATTAGTATAATTTAATATGTTTAAGTGGCTATTGTTTAAGGTAGTCCTGCCATAGCTAGTATCTATTTATTGGTTAAAATTAGGCATATAACAATATTTATTCCTATCTTTGCGATGGTGATTATCCAAAATTAGAGTGTATCACACTGTTATCCAAATTTAATTTTGGTGTGCACGCACCCAAGCACGTTAATTTTCTTGACATTCCTACAAGCGACAAACTGGCATTTCATTCAGTTTGACTACTATTTTAATATACAATCCCATAACTTAATGAAACGAGTAGTATATTGAGTTTTATCTCGATTACTACAATCTTGTTGTTTATAAGTATTTGGTATAAAATATCTAATTCAGATTCAATCCTCTGAGGCCTTGGATATTTTCCACTGTATTTAAAACGATGAAAATATATTAAAAGACTTTTTGATACCCCTTTATACAATATTTGATACCAAAACTGAGAGAGAAATAACTAATTATGTACAAGAAAATTTTACAATTGCTAAGCATTATAATGCTCAGTACTAATCTTACCTATGCTCAACAAGGAGGACCTGATTGTTCATCTGCTGCTACTATTTGTAGTGGTAGTTCTATTTCTATCAATCCTTCGGGAATAGGAAACAATGACTTTAACTCTCCGGGTAATAATGATGGGTGTTTAAATGGTGAGCGGAACTCTACCTGGTTTTACTTTGAATTCAATTCATCGACACCGGCCAATAGCGATTTCACCTTTGTGATCAATGCTTCAGTTGATTATGATTTTGCACTTTTTGGCCCTAATCCGACAGACTGTAGCAGTCTGGGTAGTCCACTTCGTTGTTCTTACGCTGTTCAAGCTGGTCCGACGGGGTTGTCCACGGGGGCAAATGATGTATCTGAAGGTGTGGGTGGTGATAGATTCGTAAGTGAGATTCAGGTAGATGCTGGCTTTGGCTATTTTCTGCTCGTCAATAATCATGCTGGTGGTAATGTCCCCGCAACGATTTCTTTTGGTGGACAAGGTTCGAATTACTTAGACTGTGACGCTACCCCCTTTTGCTCGATCTCAGTAGGTGCTGATGCGACACCTCAAGTCTGTCAGGATGAGTCCTTTGTATTAAATAGCAATGTAGTTGCCAACACCAATAACGTATCTTTTGAATGGCAAGGAGACAATGGGGCAGATGGTTATCTTTTCCCTGGCCCCAACAGTGAATTCCCAACCGTTACGCCACCTTCTGGTTTTACTGGGACCCTGGTTTACCGACTTGTCGTTACAGATAATGATGAGAACTGTTCTTCTACTTCAACGGATGTAACCATTCAGGTCGTTCCTTTACCAAATATCCAAATTCAAGATCCAGGTCTAATTTGTTCTCTAAATGATCCCGTCTTTTTAAATGGAAGCCCTGGTGTAGGAACTGGAACGTGGGGAGGGGCAGCGAATGGAAATGGATCAATTGATCCCTCTAATCTTGGCCCTGGTTCACATTTGGTTACCTACGAATACACCGATAACAGTGGCTGTACTAATACTGGATCTACTAATATTGCAATTACTGAGTCACCAGGTGCGAGCATCATTGGTGATTTGGAATTTTGTGAAGAGGATATTGAAGATGGAAATGCATTTTTGGATGTAGACGGTTTTGGTGGATTACCAGGTTACAGCTATTCGTGGTCAACGCCAGACGGTATAGATAATAATAAGGAAGTTTTTATTATAACGCCGGGTCCTTACTCGGTTGTGGTAACGGACGCAAACGGTTGTACTTTTGAAACACCCGTAGTTCAAGTAGGTGTTACACCTCCACCTGACGTAATCATCATTTCTCCAGGTGTATTCTGTGGATCGTCTAACGCTGAAGATATTTTTGTCGACACCTTCGAGGATGGAGTGGGTGCATGGGATACTTCTACGGGCATAATAAATGATATTGGTACCATCAATCCTGCTGCTCTTGGGCCAGGAGTTTATGAAATTACCTACAATTTTACTAGCAATGTTACGGGTTGTTTCCACTCGGAATCTGATGACATCCGGATTGCTTCTCCGCCAACCGCTGAGCCTTCCACCAATCCTGCTCAGTGTAACAGCGCTGATATTGAACTATTTGGAAATTCTAGTGCCGCCAACGCTACTTATTCTTGGACCGGCCCTGATGGTTTCACTTCTAACGAACAAAATCCAGCGATGGCTAACGGTCCTGGAACTTATTTTCTAACAACATCAATTAGTGGTTGTCAATCTGTTCCGGCTGAATTAGAAGTTGTAGTTGGAAATGCTATTAGTCCAACGATCACCGGAACGCCAGATATTTGTGCTGGAGGCAGCACGACGTTAAGTGTACCTGGTTACGATAGCTACGTCTGGTCAGAAGCGGGCGAAGTAAACGATAATATAGAAGTAAGTACAACTGGAACTTATAGCGTAACGGTAAGTGACGCATCGGGCTGTACAGGAGAGGCGAGTTTTTTATTAACAGTAAATAACAATCCTGTAGTTCAAATAGGAGGTTCTAATACCTTTTGTACGGGCACGACAACGACCTTAGATGCGGGGGATAATTACACCGATTATATTTGGTCAGATGGAGGTGCAACGATCACCCAAACATTGGAAGTATCGGTTGCGGGTGATTATTTCGTAACAGTAACGGATCAAAACGGCTGTACGGGAGAAACGAGTGTAACGGTAAGTGAAAGTAGTTCGCTTAATCCAACGATTACGGGACTACCGTCGTTCTGTACAGGTGAGTCCACGACACTGAGCGCGGGTAGTGGATTTACATCATACCAATGGTCTAATGGAGAAATAACGAATGATATCATCGTGACGATGACTGGAACTTACGAAGTGACGGTATCAGATGCTAGTGGTTGTACAGGAGAGAATTCAATTATAGTAACCGCCAATAATTTACCTGTTTTGTCAATATCTGGTAATGTTCCATTTTGTGAAGGAGAAGAAATTACGCTGGAAGTAAATGGAACATTTGATGCTTACGACTGGGGTAGCTCGCTGAACAGTAGTTTAGAAGTTACGGAGGCGGGCGATTATTCTGTAACGGTAACGGATGCTAACGGATGTACCAACGAAGATATGGTAACGGTAGTTACGAATGCACAGCCAATAGCCACCATAGATGGAGCTACTTCTTTTTGTTCGGGTAATGATATAATACTTACCGGTCCAGCGGGTATGAGTGGGTATGAGTGGACGGGTGGTTCTACTGAAGCATCAATTATAGTAAGCACTGGTGGGGAATACGGCCTGACTGTCACCAACAATGGTTGTACAGATGAAGCAAGCATTTTGGTAACAGAAAGTGCTTCATTGACGCCAATGATTACGGGTGAGACGATCATTTGTGAAAATGATCTTACAACCCTTGATGCAGGTAATGGCTTTGCTGGTTATAACTGGGAAAGTGGTTTTCAAACGCAAACAGTTTCAGTAACTCAGCCGGGTATCTATACGGTCACTGTATCAGATGCTGCAGGTTGTACAGGAGAAACATTTATTGAAGTAATGCAAAATACAACGCCTATAGCCGAATTAACTTCAAATCCAGTCACGCTTTGTAATACCTCAGCCGAAGGTTCTACCCTTGACTTTGGACCGTTGGTAATTAGTGGTGATCAGGGAGGGAATTGGGTGGAGACCACAAGCTCAGGTGCTTCGGGAACTTTCCCCAACTTAGATTTTGATGGCGTTATTCCTGGAGAATATACTTTTGTTTATACGACCAACAGTGCCATTGCCCCATGTGTTGATCCTTCTTACACAATCACCATTACAGTGGAGGAATGTGCTTGTCCAGGTGTCAATCTAAATACACCTGCACCGTTATGTAACGTTGATGGTTCGCTGGATTTAAGTACGTTGGTTAATAGCGGGCCGGATGGGTCCTGGATGATTTTGAGTACACCTGCTGGTATAAGTCCTGCAAATTTAAATAATACAATACTGGAAGCTGCAAATGCGGATCAGGGAACATATACGTTACAATATACTTTGATAGATGCCGTCCCTAATGGTTGTGAGACGGAGTTTACCGTAGACCTTGAGATAAACAGAGCCAGCACTGCTGGAGTTGCTAATGCGCCGCTTGATTTCTGTAGCGACGAAGGAAATACTGTTGATTTATTTTCAGAACTAATTGGAGGGGATACTGGAGGAAATTGGACAATAATACAGGGGGATGCTGCTGGTTATGATAATGGTGATGGAAGTTTTATTACGAATGGACAGCCTTCCGGTACTTACGTATTTCAATACGAGTTGATGGCAAATGGTGCTTGTCCCGGCGATACAGAATTGGTGACAATTAATATTAATGAATTGCCTACCGCCGAAGCTGGAACGGGTACAACGCTGGTTTGTGGCATGAATGATTTTATGTTAACGGCTAACGGAACAACCGGAAATGATATTCAGGTTTCTTGGACAGGACCGGGAATGATTACGGATGGTGATACTTACACGCCAACGATCACGAGCCCTGGAATATTTACGCTGACGGTAGAGAATACGGTGACGGGTTGTAGTAGTACGGATATTGTAGAAATTATGCAAGATGATGATGTTCCCGTTGTCAATGTTGCTACTGCGAATCCATTAACTTGTGATTCTTTGAGTGTGGTATTATTTTCGAATACGGATTTGACCACTCCGGTGGATTATTCGTGGACGGGTCCTAATGGTTTTGTTTCTATGGAACAATATCCTTCGGTTAATACTGCAGGTGAGTATTTTGTAACTATTTTCAATCCGGATAATAATTGTACTTCTTCTCCTGCTTTGGTTATGGTGATGGACAACAGTCAGACGCCGACTATTGATATTGTGGTTCCATTAGATCCACTGGATTGTGATACCGATGCGTTGTTAGTGGATGCAAGCGGATCGCAGGGAGGAGACGATTTATCTTTTTCCTGGACCAATAGCGATAACGAGATTATTAGCACTGCTGCCGCTTTTGAGATTACATCACCGGGTAATTACGAATTGATGATTAGCAATATGGTGACAGGCTGTACCGCGATGGGGAGTTTTATGATTGAGCAGGATATTACAGAACCTATTCCGTCGATTGCTACGCCGGGAATAATAGATTGTAACAATCCAAGTGTCATCGTGACCGGTACTTCACAAGGCAGTGGGAATAATCCGATCTACAACTGGTACGATATAAACGGAAATCTAATTATCAGTGATAATGCAGATTTTGCCGCCACGTCAGCCGGTATCTATACCTTGGAAGTGGTGAACGGAGAGAATCAATGTAGTGCAACTACGGAAGTTACCGTAATGGATGATCTGGCTACACCAATAGTAAATATCAGTAATCCGGATATGTTGGATTGTACGGTGACAGAAATCACCTTATCTGGTGAAGGTTCGGACACGGGCGATAACATTGCTTACGAATGGCAGAATGCTGTGAACGAAGTAATTGGTACGAACTTGTCAGTAGAGATTACTGATATTGGTAATTATGAATTAATTGTCACGAATACAGATAATGGTTGTACCGCGCAGGAAAACGTAGCAGTAGAAAACAATGGTGAGGATATTGAAACAGCAGTGATTATTACGGAGCCTTCAGATTGTTTTGAAGCAGACAATGCGGTAATTATCTTTTCGGAAGTAATGGGAGGAACCGCTCCGTTTAATTATAGCATCGGAGACGAAGTGCTGTCTGCCCAAAATGCTTATTTTAATTTATCGCCCGGTGTTTATGAGGTAACAGTAGAGGATGCGCTAGGTTGCGAATGGGAAACGGAAGTGACGGTGACGGAGCCTGATGAGTTAGATTTAACGATAGATCTTAATCTGGAAGCTGATCAATCCTTATTTTTTGGGGACAGCTTAATCTTAAACGCAAATACATTTGTTCCAGATAATCAGATTGATACGTTGATCTGGAATCAGCCAAACCTGATCCGTTGTGAGGACGAAGATTGTTATGAGGGAGTGGTTAATAATTTATTTGATCCGACGAGTTTTAGTGCGACGTTGATTGATACGGCAGGTTGTACGGTGACAGCCACGGTAGCGATTGGGATAGAGAAAGAAAGAGAAATTTATATACCGAATAGTTTTTCTCCAAATGATGATGGAATTAATGATATTTTCTTCATTAACGGAGGAAGAGGAATTGATCGGATAAACTCCTTCATCGTATATAACCGTTGGGGAGAGGTTGTTTATTCAAATGCTAATTTCCAGCCCAATGATCCTGATCAAGGTTGGGATGGAACTTTCCGGAGTAAGGGAGTCAATCCAGCCGTATTTGTTTATGTAGCGGAGATTAAATTTATTGATGGATTTGAAGAGATGTATAGTGGCGATGTGACGGTGATAAAGTAGAGGCTGTCTCATAAGATCTAAAAGTAAATACGCTCCCAAATAATATACTGTAACACAAGTTTATAGTTGTTAAAAACGAATAAAAACTTTGTGTCTTTGTGTCTTTGTGTCTTTGTGGCAATTATTTGGTTGCTCTTTTTTAGTAATTACTTATGAGACAGCCTCTATTGAACAATTTCTTTAATAAAAAACTCATTAGCTCGCTTCGGTGAGTTGATGAGTTTTTTTTATGATCATCAAATTAGCGTAATTTAGTGTCTTAAATGTGAAATTACGCTTATGAAAATCCTTTTTTTTTCTCACTATCCTCATCTGCTTGGTGCCAATCGTTCTTTGTTTAGTTTGGTTGTCGGTTTACGGGACAGAGGGGTTTTGGCACAAGTCTGGTGCCCGGAAGAAGGAGATTTTACCAAGGCATTAGAAGAAGAAAATATCAACGTAAGAATTTTTCCTTACCATAACTGGGCGGCTACTTTTATGCATCCTTCTTTTTTTCATTTACCTTTTGCCGCTTACCGGAATAATACCTTATTACCAGCCTTGGCGATGGAAGCAAAAGAATTTGGACCAAATATTATTCATACCAATAGTTCGGTACTGGGAATAGGTGCGCAGATTGCGGAAAAAATTAACGTTCCTCACGTCTGGCATATCCGCGAATTTGCGTGGCTGCAGTATCAAATGAAATTTTTTCCAAGTGAAGAAATTCTATTTAAGTATCTTAAAAAAGCAAAAAAGGCCATCGCTATTTCTCAAGCTATTAAAAATGGGGTAGGGAAGGATCGATCGGATATTAATTGGGAAATTATTTATAATGGGGTGCTGGACGAAAACAGGATGGAGCGTTTTTTTGAAGTACCTCTCGACGAAGAGAAAGAAGCAGATAGTTTTACCTTTCTCTGTATCGGATTGTTACATCCCGCAAAGGGACAGCTCGAAGCGGTGGAAGCTTTTGGATTAATCGCCGGAAAATATCCACATGCTCGCTTGCGAATTGTAGGACAAGGCCGCCGGGTTTACGAAATTAAATTAAAGGAAATGGCGAAACGGAAACGGATTACTGAGCAAGTTCGTTTTGTGGGTTTTAAAAAAGAGGTAGATACAGAATATCATCGCGCCGATGCGGTTTTGATGTGCTCGCGGGACGAAGGAATGGGACGTGTAACAGTAGAAGCTATGTCTTATGGGAAACCAGTATTGGGATACCGGGGAGGAGCGACACCGGAATTGTTAACCGATGGCGTGGATGGATTTTTATATGAAAATGGTGCGCAAGGGTTGGCCGAAAAAATGGAACGACTTCTCAACGATCCCGACCGTGCGCGTACAATGGGCAAGGCTGGACAACAGAAAGCAATTCAACAGTATACGGTGCAGAAATATGTGGATCGAATGTATGAGGTTTTTCGGGAAATTTATCCCTTTTGATTCCAGACGGATTTAGATTTTAATTCAAAACGGTCTTCTTTTTTAATTCCTGAACGAACGACTCTTCGCAATTCTTCCGCCTTCTTAAATCCTACCAATTGTACCATCATGGCGTTCCAAAAAGGAATGTATAATTCTTTGGAATATCTCGGTTTAAAATCTTTGGGTAAATACTTCATGTAGGATTCTGCCAGGTTCAGATCTAATTCCGCCAGGTAGCGAATAAAACGATAAAAAGTTTGTTGATAAAAAAACGCATCATATTCGTACAGTCCCGGACGGTTGCGTTTTAGCCAGCGCATCATTTCCAGTCTCAATTCCAAGAGGGTAATTCGGATACCCCGTGGATTTCTTTTAGTAATCTGCCCCTCTTTTCTTTCGCGGATCAGGGTACTCACCTCCAGGTCGTAAACTGGCTGATCATTTTCTTTTAATATTCTAAAAATCAAATCATAATCCTGCTGAAACTCCCGATCTTCCTCCCAACCATCGACCAGGTTAAGGTATTTTTTATTCCATAAATTACAACAAGTATTGCCTTGTCGTAAACCTTCAAATATTCCTAAAAAGGGCTCTTTCCAAGGTTCGGTAATATAAGAGGTCCCGTCAAGGCGTAGATATTTAGGCGTACCTACGAGTAAAGGCGTATCGGGATTAACCAATTCAATTTGACGTTCCAGTTTATCGGGTAGCATCAAATCATCGGCATCCAAAAACTGAATCCAGCTTCCACGTGCTACGGACAATCCCAAGTTTCTAGCCCGTGGCGCTCCTTTTCCTTTTTCTTCCAACACCCGTATTCTACTCGAATTGATCGCAGCTCTTTCCAAAATACGTAAGGTATTATCCGTAGAATTATTATCCACCAGAATCAATTCAAAATCCATATAGGTTTGGGCCATCACCGAGGCGATTGCTTCTTCTATATAATTTTCAACGTTGTAACAAGGAATAATAACGGAAATAAACTGATTCATGGACGATTGGGATTTATTCTTAATTGTCAATTACTAAGACAATATTCGTGCCTTTTGACCTGAAAAATGCTTATTTTTAAGTAAATTATTTCAATAATGATTACAGATATCAATCAACTGGATTTTGATAAGAAATATTCTTACGCAGATTACCTGACGTGGCATTTCGATGAGATGGTTGAGATTATAAAAGGTACTATTTATCGAATGTCTCCAGCACCTAACCGCTTTCATCAGGAAGTATCCGGAAATCTGTACGGTCTAATTTGGTCTTATTTGAGAAAAAGTCCTTGTCAGGCATTTTCTGCCCCTTTTGACGTTCGCCTGCCATTACCAAGAGGAAAACAAACGGATGATAAAATTGATACGGTGGTACAACCAGATATCTGTGTTATCTGTGATTCAACAAAATTGGATAATCAGGGCTGCCAGGGTGCTCCGGACTGGATCATTGAAATTCTTTCTAAAGCTACTTCGAAAAAAGATTTGAACGAAAAATTTGATCTCTACGAAAATGCCGGGGTAACCGAATACTGGATCGTTCATCCACACGAAGCAACTATTTTGGTTTATCGCCTTGATGAAGAAGGAAAGTATACCGCACTTCAACAAAAGCCTTACGTAAAAGGAGATCAAATTCCTGTAGGTGTTTTTCCTGGTTTTTTCCTCAAGGCAGATGAGATTTTCCCCGAAGACTAGAAGGAATATCGAATGTTGAATATCGAATTTCCAATATTCATTTAAGAGACACACGACATAAGGTACCTTTAAATTTTAACCTACATCTTATCTGCAAGCCAAAAAATCAATATTCTGCATTCAATATTTTCCTAATACCCGTACTTCTCTTTCCACTCCCGTCTTAATTTCTCCCGCACTTTTCCCTCCGCAGGGTTATTTCCCGGATCATAGAATTTAGTTTCTTTCACTTCATCTGGTAAAAATTCCTGGGTGACAAAATTTCCCTCGTGATTGTGTGCATACTGATAATTTTTTCCGTAGTTGAGGTCTTTCATCAATTTGGTTGGTGCGTTGCGTAGGTGCAACGGAACGGAAAGCGCACCCGTTTCCCGCACGCGAGTCATGGCCTCGTTGATGGCGACATATGAAGCATTGCTTTTGGCAGAAGTGGCCAGATAAATAACGGCCTGAGACAAAATAATTCGAGCCTCGGGCATTCCGATTACCTGACAAGCCTGAAAGGCAGTTGTCGCCATTAGCAAAGCATTTGGATTGGCCATGCCGATGTCCTCGGAAGCAGAAATTACCAATCGCCGCGCGATAAATTTGATGTCCTCTCCACCTACCAGCATCCTGGCCAGATAATAAACCGCAGCGTTAGGATCGCTACCACGGATGGACTTGATCAAAGCTGAAGCAATGTCGTAATGATGTTCTCCACCTTTATCGTAAACGACGATATTTTTCTGGACTAAATTTTTGACCAGTTCGTTGGTGATGATCATTTCGTTACCTTCCGAAAAATTGGCCACCAGTTCGAGTGTATTATATAATTTTCTGGCATCGCCACCGGAGTATTGCAACAAGGCATCATACTCCTGAACACTGATGTTTTGTTTTTTTAAATATTCATCCTGCGCAATCGCCTCATCTACTAACTGAATCAATTCTGATTTTTCCAGGTGATTGAGTACATAAATCTGAGCCCGGGAAAGTAGGGCAGGAATGACTTCAAACGAAGGATTTTCGGTCGTCGCTCCGATCAGTGTCACGATTCCCTTTTCGACCGCACCCAGGAGGGAGTCCTGTTGAGACTTGCTAAAGCGATGAATCTCGTCGATAAAAAGCACAGGATTGGGGCGGTCAAAAAAAGAAGACTTCCGCGCTTTCTCAATCATTTCGCGAATGTCTTTTACGCCGGCGTTGATCGCACTAAGCGTAAAAAAAGGACGTTCTAAAGTGTTGGCTACGATGCCTGCCAAAGTAGTTTTTCCAACGCCGGGTGGTCCCCATAAAATAAAGGAAGGAATGCGTCCCGAGTCAATGGCCTGTCGCAGTACCGCGTTGGGACCAATCAAATGTTTTTGACCAATGTAGGTATCGAGCGTTTTGGGTCGCATCCGTTCGGCGAGTGGTGGCATCTTAAGGAATTATTTTATTTATAATAACAAAGCCTTCTCCAGTGGAAAAGGCTTTGATGTTTTATTTTGCTAAACCTAACAACGATTCAACGATTCAACGATTCAACGATTCAACGATTCAACGATTCAACGATTCAACGATTCAACGATGAGCCTGCTCTAAAAACCCCTACTAAAAAGGCTATTTTTAGAAGAGCGGTATAAAATTCTGTTTGTTATTTTAATATCAAGAAAAATTCCAAAACCGATGCTGGTCAAGCTAGTGACG
>CALLPK010000034.1 GCA_938015415.1 uncultured Saprospiraceae bacterium | reverse complement strand
GCCGGCCAGGAATTGGCGATCGCCTGCCGAAAGTCCGGTTGATACTCAATCGTAAAATCCGGAAGATGCTTTTTAATTTCGTTGGCAATTTCCTGTGGCGTAAAACTTAGTCCGGCCAGATTATAACTCGTTCTGATTTTTATCTGGTCGCCCGGACATTCCATCAGTTCCATGGTAGCGCGAACGGCGTCCTCCATGTAGATCATTGGTAGTTTGGTATCCGCTGCTAAAAAACAGGTAAATTTACCTTTTTCCAATGCCTCGTGAAAAATATCAACGGCATAATCCGTCGTACCGCCACCCGCCGCAGACTGATAACTGATGATTCCGGGATAGCGTAAGGAGCGAATGTCCAATCCATATTTTGTAAAATAATAATTACACCAGTTTTCGGCGGCAGCCTTACTAATTCCATAGACGGTCGTAGGATCAAGGTAACTAAGTTGAGGTGTGTTAAAAGCCGGCGCACTCGGCCCAAAAGCAGCGATGGAACTAGGGAAAAATATACGGTTCACCTCCTGCGTACGGGCAGCTTCGAGTATGTTAAACAGGCTATCCATATTGATCTGCCAGGTACGCAGCGGGTCTTTTTCACCCTTGGCGGAAAGGATGGCTACCAGATGATAAATTTGGGTAATTTTATAATCCTGAATGAGTTGGGAGAGTCGACCTTTGTCCATGATATCCAGGTGTTCAAAGATGCCATGCGAGTCAGAAATGGGTCGGATATCGGTAGCGATGACTTGATCATTTCCATATCTTTTTCGTAAAGATTCGGTTAGTACCGTCCCAATCTGACCACCCGCCCCGGTGACGAGTATCGTAGGTTTACTCATAAATATATTTGGTTAGCTATTATTCAATTGCCGCCCTAACAGTGTGCTTAGCCAGGCAATTATTTCTCTGTTTATAATTGGTCATTAACAGGCCTCTAAAATACCGTTTTTACCGGACTTTGATATGGTTTTTATTATTTGTTTCGTCACATTCTCTGACTTGTCCAAAGGTATCTAATTCAAGAATGATTACGGGCGTAAACTTGGTCATGGTATTGGTATCGAGGCGAATTTTTGTGGTATGTGTTTCCCCGGGTAAAAGTGGACCGGCATTTTTAGAACGATTCTCTACTACCGCACCACCGAGCACCAAAGCTCCTTTTGTCAGTTTACTGGAACTAGTCATAAAGGCTTTTACCGCAATATTATCGTCTGGACTCTTAGAGCTTCCTTCGATGTTGGCGGGCCCTTTACCATTGTTCTTTATCGTGTATTCGATGGTAATATAATTTCTTTTTTGCTTTACTACCCGAATAGATTCAATGCGTAAATCAGGACAGGTTTCGGGATCAAAATAAAGCGATTCATCTGGTAGGGTCGTGGTAGTAGTTTCTTGGATTTCCTTATGATCGCCCGAAGAAACTGAATGGGTTTCGGCAACTGGAGTGGATGGAGCAGGTATTTCGGAAGTAATGTCTGAGGGTGGGGGAGCGGCGCCACTGTTCCCGGAATTCAGCTGAACTTCCATTTGTCTTTTTGGAGCAATTTTTCCGGCGACCACCGCAAATTCCTGTCGTTTTAAAGAAGCGATAATATCTGACAGGTGGGGCTGCATTTTGCCATTTTCAAATACCGGATCAAAACGAACTACCATTTTCTGCATACTCTCGGTATTTTCCTGACCGAATTCCAAATCCTGTCGTCCCGTGTTAACCGTACGAAAGGCTATCTTAAGCATTTTGTCCGTTTGCTGTACGACCTCTAAATCCGCCAGGTAAACCCGATAACCGGTGTAAACTTTATCAGGTTGTCCAATCGCGGTCTGTGTGGAAAAAAGAAAGACGGCCAGTAATAGAGTGGGTATATTATTTATTTTCATTTTACACAATGTAAATTATGGATTCTAATATGGATTGATCCTGAGAACAAATTCTTGATATTATATTCAACGACCTGCCCTCCTTTGTCGCATTGTCATACGCCACCCC
Source organism: uncultured Saprospiraceae bacterium (assembly GCA_938015415.1). Lineage (GTDB taxonomy): Bacteria > Bacteroidota > Bacteroidia > Chitinophagales > Saprospiraceae > JALZUU01. The sequence goes on along the minus strand of CALLPK010000034.1, from coordinate 31,350 downwards.
CGCCGGGGCGGGGCAGGCTCTTCTTCGTTGGGATCAGTCGGTTATCCTAAAATATTTAACGGCCGATTAATATTCTCCTCCAGAGAGATAAACGTTTCCGTCCTTTGTATTCCGCTGATTTTCTGCACTTTATTGTGGAGTATTTCCAGTAAATGTTTAGTGTCGCGGCAAACAATACGGGCAAAAATACTGTAATTACCCGTGGTATAATGTGCACTGACCATTTCCGGAATCTCCCGTAAAGCCTGGATTACTTCTTCATAATACGAACTTTTTTCCAGGTAGATTCCTAAATAGGCAGTAATATCATAACCAAGTTTAGCTGGATCAATAACGAGCTGAAAGCCTTTAATAATGCCCATCTCTTCCATTTTCTTCATCCGAACGTGGACCGTACCGCCGGATACGTGGACTTCCTTAGCTACTTCTGTGTAAGGCAGCTTCGCATTGTGCATCAAAACAGATAATATTTTTCGATCAATTTCGTCGATTTCCATGGAGTTTAATTTTGCATATGAATAAAGTCTAATAGTTAAAATCTATTTTTTGAGATTGAAAATTAAGCTATTTGCCTCCGGACAGGTGGGGCTATCTAATAATCAAATCTTTAAGTCCGTTTTTTCAGGGCGCGGTTACATCCTGAAAATATATTCTTAATCAATTAATAATCATACCTTCAAAAGGTACAACCGTCTATCCGATAGACAAGGTTAGCAAGCAATATTCAGTATTGGAGATTCAATATTCAAATATGCACTAAGGTTATTTTATAAGCTGAACACATTAGAAATAGGCAAATGACAGTCGTAATATCCCAATATGATGATTTCTAAGTTTGTAAATTTATTTTAAAAACGCTGATTCGCATAAATACTTAGTAATGATAGTGTAATATCGGTTTTTTTTTCATAATGGGCGATACACACGTAGGTGGACTTAGAGAAAATAATATTATTTTTGTTACCATGACTAATCACTCTGATTCAAATGCCTCTTCTGCTAATCCCCGTACTTTAAAAGTCTGGATCCCATTATTGATGTCACTGATGGTGGTAGGAGGAATGGTCATTGGTATGAAAATGCAAAAGATTCCTTTGATCCAAACGAAAGGGAGTCACGCATCGAGTCAGCATACTGCGATCAACGAAGGAAGTAAAATCGAAGAACTTTTACGGTATATTGAAAATCGTTACGTTGACGAGGTAGACCGCGACGAATTAGTGGACAAAGCCATCCGCACTATTCTGGATGAACTGGATCCTCATAGCAGTTATATTGATGCTGATCATTTGAAAACGGTGAATGAACAACTGCAGGGTAATTTTGAGGGAGTTGGAATTGAATTTTTGATGGTCGATGATACCATTTTGGTGGTATCTCCTATTAGTGGTGGTCCCTCAGATAAAGTGGGTATTCTGGCAAATGATAAAATCATCTCTATTGAAGACAGTATTGTCGCAGGAGTTAATATTACCTTTCCGGAAATTGTTACCAAGCTAAGAGGAGAAAGAGGAACCACCGTACAAGTGGGGGTACAGCGAAAAGGGGAAAAGGAATTGTTATATTTTGATATTGAAAGAGATGAAATTCCCATCAATAGTGTGGATATCGCTTATATGTTGGATGAACAAACAGGCTATATCAAAGTCAATCGTTTTAGTGCTACCACGCACATTGAATTTATGGATTCGCTGGAGTATATGGTAGAAAAAGAAGGCCTAAAAGATCTTGTGATTGATTTGCGGCAGAATCCTGGTGGATACTTACAGGAGGCTACTAAAATGCTTAGTCAGTTATTTGATGAAAAGCAACAATTATTGGTCTACACAGAAGGGCGAACCGTAAAAAGAAGCGATTACGAAACGACGGGACGTGCCTTTTTTGAGATAGGAAATATTGCACTTTTAATTGATGAAGGTTCTGCTTCGGCTAGTGAAATAATGGCGGGTGCCGTTCAGGATTGGGATCGTGGTGTGGTCGTTGGTCGCCGTTCTTTTGGTAAAGGACTGGTACAGGAGCAATACACGCTGCGCGACGGATCGGCCCTTCGGCTAACCGTGGCTCGCTACTTTACACCTACCGGACGTTCTATTCAAAAATCCTACGAACCGGGAAATGATTACGATGGAGATATTGCCAATCGCGTCATTTCGGGCGAACTTTTCAGCCAGGATAGTATTGAAATTTTGGATACCATCAAGTATTATACTAAAAAAGATAAAAGAATTGTCTACGGTGGCGGTGGAATTACACCGGATATCTTTGTTCCAGTCGATTCTTTGGAACTGAATCGAAATTTTCTGGAACTACGGGAACACATTCCTCAGTTTGTATACCGACAACTCGAAAATCAAACGGAAAGATTTAAAGATTATTCCATCAATAGTTGGATAAAATCCTACCGGGTTACCGATCAGATGATTGATGATTTAGCGGATTACGCCACTGATAAAGGGGTAGAAATAAGCCCCGAAGAATTAAAAGAAATTACGCCACTGATCAGGACCAGTCTGAAAGCTAGAGTGGCCCGTCAGTATTATGGCGAAGAGGGTAGTTTTAAGGTTCTGAATCAGGCGGATGAAGTGGTCAAGACTGCCATCAAATCGCTAAAAGAAAAAGAACCGGTGGCGTTGGAGTAGGTTAAGCTAAATCCGTTAAATCTTTTTTTCGTTCGATATTTCTATTCATCTATTCGTAGCTTAACCATAAATAACGGACGTGTGATTACTTGGCGGGTTTGACGATAGCCAACCTGACATGATCATTACTTGTTATCAGGAGTGCTTTAATCTAAGTTCTTATCTAATGTTAATATTAATTCTTTTGTAATGTTTAAAGTTTGACCAAAACATTTTAAATTTATATTTTCAAAATCATCTTGGGGTGTATTGTAATTCTCTTCATTTTCTGATCCTATATACAGGAACGGAATTCCCCAGTTAGCGAATTCTCTGTGATCTGATGATTGAAGCCAGCTCTTCTTATTCCCAATATCTTCATCATGCCCCAAATTTATCTTAAATTCTTGGACTTTGTGCTCCAGTATTTTTCTTAGTTTAGGATTGTATTTTGTACCGCAAATGTATAGCTCTTCTGCACTATTACAGTTTAACATGTCAATATTAAAGTTTAATGCTATTTTTTTGTGAAGGCTAAAATTCTTATTTAAAAAGTGTTTTACCCCTTGTTTTCCAAATTCTTCAGAATCTGTAAAAAGGTAAACAATTGAATGATTTGTGTTTCTGTTTTTTAGGCTTCCAATTAAATTCAATAGGACAGAAACGCCTGTTGCATTATCATTCGCACCATTATATATTTTATTTTATTTTCCATTATTCCTAAGTGATCATAATGTGCAGATATCACAATTAGCTTCTCAGCGGATTTTTTACCGTATTTGATTGCTTGAATGTTTGTTCCAAATGAAGATCCATCAATGAATTTTAAATCAAATGAGTCAACAAAAGAATTGTTGAAAGGATTCGCTTCAATTTCATTGAGCCTGTTTAGAATATACGTTTGTGCTTTCACAGAACCGTTTGTGCCTGGCTTCCTTCCTTCAAATTCATCAGATGACAATGCTCTTAAATCCTCAAATAGTTTATTCTGATTGTTCTTTTACAGCTTACAATCGATAATAAAAGTAATACTTTAATTATGATCTTCATTTTTCTTGATTCATTACAAATAACTATTTTATTTATAAACGTTTCTCATTCCCCAAAATCAACGTCTCGCCAGCTCCCAGCCCAATCTCATCCACACTATTTTCCTTATTACCCAAATTAACCAAACCACGGAATTTTTTTCCATCGCTATTCTTAAAATTAATAATTACCACGTCCTCCGTTTGAAAATAAACACCGGTAACATCGGCCAATTTCCACTGTTCGACGGCTTGCCATTCCCCCCACATTTCGGCAGAGAGTTGCTCTGGTGCATTTACTACTACGGAAATATCCGAAAATAATGCGTTGATAAAAAGGATCGTAAACTGCTGCGCTTCCGTCAAATTTTTTGTGGCAGCGAGCGTAATCAGATTAGCGGCTGAACCGTACTGCGCATAGGTATTTCGTTGCAGCAAATTCTTTAACTGAATCCTGGCCGTGGCGGCATTGGGATCTGCGTAAAGCAACGGAAATCGGGTCTTCCAGGTTTCCAACAGGGCACTCGTCATTGATGTATAATTAGCGTATAACCATCCTGTGGCTAACGGAATATCAGTCGCCCAAATGATTGTATCCGGACAGCTGTTGCGCAGCATTTTTATAAAATCGTTGGCCGCCTGTGCCCGGGTTTTAGTTTTACGAGCAATGGCAAAAGCAGCGGATAAATGGTCAAACTTAAGAAGGTCTACTCCCCACTGTGTAGTAACGGTATAGCAAAATACTTGTAAATAGTCCTGAACGCCGGGATCGTACGCATCCAGTACGTGGAAAAGTCCAGATGCCGTGTTTATCGTGACGGGATTATTGGATTCATCCTTTAAAATCCATTCTGGATGTTGTCGGTAAATATCCGATGTTGCGGAACAGAGCAATGGAGAAATATTCATTCCGACTTTTAATCCGGTCGCTTTTATTTCCGCAATGATCGTAGGTAAGCCATCCGGAAATTGGTCGCTGGAAAACAACCAGTCTCCTGCTTCTTTTGCGTAGCCTGCACCGATCAGGACAAAATCCGCCGGAATATTTTCTTCCGTTCGGTGGACCAAAAAATTGCGAATGGCCAGCGCCGAGTTTCCGTTTCCGACCATACTCGCCATCCACCCGGTCATGGGTTCTGCGGGAAATCGCCTACCTTCTACCGCCGAAAAATAATTTTTAAAAAGAATTTCTTTTTTACCTGTCCCTACCAGTAAATCCAGCAATGGGAAAGAATGCCCTAACGCTAATGCTGCGATATCTTTACGAACAATTATTTCCTGATTTTGGGCATCATACTCAATGCTGGTAAAAGCCGTTGTTTCATTTAAGGAACCCAGGAAGAGCCCTTTTGTTTCGCTGCCGGCGAAACCATAATGAAAAGAACAAAAAGGTCCCGTATTTGGAAATGCCGGTGCTTGTTGATGAAAAGTTTTTTTTGCGGAGAGCCAGCCACGACCGGATCGCTTTTCAGATAATAAGTAATTACCGCTACGGTGGTCTGGTAAAAATCCATTACAAAACACGGAGGTATCCAAAGTCAGCGGTACGGAAAATCGTAACTCAAAACCTTTTAGGATCACCTCTTTTTTGGGATGAATAAAAATCTGAAATCGATCGTGAGCGTCGGTGTGAAGACTGGTAAAATCTGCGTACAGTGCTTCGCTCGAACTGGTTTTATCAGGTATCAGATCAAGGGATTCCTGATCAAAGGTTAGCTTGGCAGATTTAAATGTGAAGGTCATGGTGGAGAATTAATTACTCAAAAATAGTTAATTATTTTTAGTGCGTGACGAATTCCTTGCTTTTTGCTGGTTAGCCAGTTGGCTTCCCTCTAACGCGATTTTACGTTAGAGAGAAGCTAACCAGCTAATAGCTAACGAGCCAATTCCTAATAACTTTTAATCAACCTAACCAGATCATTCACGGTGATTTCCAATTCTTTTCCCATCCGTAATGTTTCGTCCGGATTGGCATTTATATCCAGTTTTTGCAAAGCGTAATATAGTGGCAGTGCGGTAGTTTTAATTTCGGGTTTAGTAGAAAAAAGTGTTTGTAAAAAATCGTGGGCTTCGTATTTTAATAAAGTTAAACCCAATGGTAAAGGTAATGTTTGGGTAGAAGGATGCATTAAGTATTGTGAAAAATAATGAAGTGCAGCATCTTCGTCTTTTTCATCATTTAGATAAATCAGGCCAAGTTGATAGTTAGCGGATGGATTGTTAGTAGCAGCCGCTTCGGATAAAGTCATGATGGCCTGTTCTGATTTTTTAAACTGATGGTAGTAGAGTTGAGCCATCGGAAGTAGTGCCTCCGTACTTCCTTGTGTGATCGCTTTTTCAAAACTATCCATGGCGGCAGCGATATTCTGCTCCTCCTGTAGGTGGAATAAGCCAAGATTATATTGAGCCAAAACACTCCCTTTTTTCGCGGCTCCAAGGAATGCTTTTTTTGCGGCGGTTGGACTATGTTGTTGTAGATGCAGTAATCCTAAATTATTAAGTGCATCAGCATTTCCGGCCTTTTTATAATGGGTAATCGCTCGTTGGTAATCACTCGTCCCTTGATGGTAGGCAACTGCGAGTGCGAAATGATCAGTGGCTTTGGTTTTTTGTAAAAGTTGTATGGCTAACTGATACTGTTCTGAATGAAGTGCCTGATAGGCGCGTTGCCGAAATTGAAGGTCTGCGTTTGGTTTCGAACGGAGGGGTGCCCGTCCCGGAATTAGTTGGGAGCCTGGCGTGGGAATTGATTTTTTTGCTGGGGCAAACTGAGAAGAGGTATCTATGTTTAACAAAGGAATTTCAGGGAAAACATTATTTTGGTATTTTTCTTTATTTTGTAACCATGTTTCGGTGAAATTCAGAATGGCCGTTAATTTTTTTCGGTCTTTATTCCGGCCCAGGCGAAGTAAATACCAGCAGTTAAATAATCGGTTTTTCAGGTGATAAAAATGATTTTTTGTACTGGTTTTTATCTTTACAATTAAATTATTTTTTACTAATTGTGCCAATTGAGCAGAAATTATTTTTGATTCCATACGCAGTTTGCTACCGAGTTCTTTGACGCTAATGGCTTCGTAATTTAAAGCAATGGCCTCTACGATTTGTTGCTGCTGTGCTGGTAGGTCGTCCATGATGAATTTATAGGCAGGCGTCAGTTTATCCAGCATATCAGAAAATAACTCTGTGGCGGTTAAATTAGCATTTTCTTTTAGAACATCTGTTAGCAATACGGCACATCGAGTATTTCCATTCGTCATTCTGCGAATGGTTTCGATGGCAGGGGCGGAGCGGTTAAAAATATTTTCGGAATCGCCGGGCAGTAATTTCAATAATAATTCTTTGGTGCGTTCAAAGGAGAGCGCGCGTAAGTGTACTACTTTGAAAAATTCGTAAAATGGATGTTCGTACTGGTAGAAAGAAGCAGGTACTTCAGAAGCTGCGGCTACAATTCTTAGACGGGAACTAGTCTGTAAAATCTTTCGAAAGCGATGACATTCTGCGGTAGATAATTTTTGTAAAATAAGATCAAAATTGTCGATAAATAGCAGGAGATGAATTCCTTTGGTTTCCAAAAAGTCAAGAAGCGTATTACTTATATTTTTTTCGTATTCCTGATTTTTATCAATTTGATCAGATAAATTCCGCACCTGCGTAATAAGTGTTTTTGCCGTAAGGCCCTGATCATTTAATAATTCAAAAATCCGTTCCCACAATCTATATAAATGCCGGATACTGTATTCTTCTTCGTTAAAAAAAAGGGACTGTAATGAAATCAGGAAAGGCCGTTGAATCGCAGATTTATGGAGTTGCGCAAGCAGGGTCGTTTTTCCTGATCCGTGTTCACCGTTGATAAGATAATGTTGCTCCGGAAATTCCATTTTACTATCGGTCAGGTCTTTCCATAGCCGATCATAAATGTGAGGATGTACCGTAAAATCCTTGTCCACCGATTCGGGACGAGGATTGTACAGCGAAACTTTTTTGTTCGTACTCATACTTTTATACTATTGATGCAAAGCAGGGTCTGAAAATAAATTTACAAAAATGAATGATCATCATCCAGGAATGTTATGGTTGTTAATTGCTGGTAGCTATTTACTGGGATCTTCAATTGATGAAAAAAATTTCTGTATTTTTGTAATGTAATTTGCTCCAAGATTTTAGCTTTTTTTATTCTTTCTGTTCATTTTTTTTGCAGAAAAAAAAACGAAACAAAAAAATCTGCCGCCTGTCGCATTTTTCGAATTCGGCACTTCTAATAAAATGTCAAACAGAATAAACTCGCTTTGAAGGTCTGTTTTTTATTTTTAATATATTGATTATCAATCTTTTACATTTTATTCAGCTATTGTTTAGCTCACACAGTATTCTGTTTAAGACATTTTATTAATGCACCGAATGGAAAAAAGCCTGCCTGCGTTCCTTGGAAGGCAGGCTCAAGGTCGGAGGCTTTGTCGAAACGTGAGATTTTTTGTTCATTAACAAAATTTTCATAAGAAGAAATTTTCATAAAATCGAAATTTGCCCATCAAATTTCACAGAAGAAATTTTTCCCACTTGCTGAGTGGATTGAACTCCCTAGCCAAAAGCAAGCGGCAAATAGCATAATATCTCCATCCAAAAAATAACTTGCTGGCCCGATAGAAAGGTTCAAACTCCTGATTGGCACAAAAAATTAATAATGATAAAAGAAAGCCCTGAATTCAATCAACAAATGACCGCCCTGGACGAGAAGCGAGCGGATCTTTATAAGCAGTCCAGCTGGATATTTCCATTGACGGCCATCATCCCCATTGTAATAATTATGATGACCTTGGCCTTTGCCCCGGAAACTACTTTCTTTTTGGGTGCATTAGCGGTGGCCTTTGCTTTTATGGTTTATCACTTTGCAATAGGTTTACCATTTAATCATTTAAAACACAAGGTCCGGGAATTCCTTCTCCAGGAGTTTATGAATATCTATCATCCCAACATTTCCTATCGTTATCAACCAGAAAAAGATCGGGTAAAAGAAATTATTAGATCATCCGGACTCGTTAGTTGTAATAAATACCACGAAGAAGATGTTATCAATGGTACCTCCAATAATATTAATTTTTATTTATCAGAAATAAAACTTCAGACTTCTTCCGGAAAATCCACAACCACCGTTTTTGAAGGAATGCTGTTTAAAATAAAAATACCGGGACGTAATTTTCCAACGGCGCAAATACAAAGCAAGCCAGGATTATTGAAAAAAATGTTTAGTAATTTCGTCGAAAAACCTAACTTTGGCTTTTGGTTTGATACGCCAGATCAACAAAAATTTAATAAAGCGTTAGGCTCATTTTTTCCGTTTATCCGACATCTGATTCAACAACAAAAAGATATTCGGATTCATACCCAAGGCAATGAGATTACCATCCTGATGAAGTCGGACATGAAATTTTTGGATGATCCCAAACCTCAACTAGGGCGCTCTTTTAAGGATGAAAAATATTACCAAAGAATTGGTCAACAAATCAACTCGCTGCTCTTTATTGTAGAGGCTTTCGCCGGAAAACTGGACAAAGAAGAAGTGATCGAGCGATTAGAGTTAAAAGAGCTGGAATACCGACAACTGGGATTGGAAAATAACAACAACAATTTTGTGTAACATTAACTACAATTTACTGACACCATTAACACTTAGTCTACCTATGAAATATCTCCTTTCACTTTCCTTCTTACTATTTTTACTAGCTTGTGGAGAACCAACGCCAACTGCTCCCAAGACCGCTTCTATTGAAAAAGAAATGGACTTTAAACAAATCGACTATCAAGGTCACCGGGGTGCCCGCGGTCTCTATCCCGAAAACAGCATCACCGGACTGGTCAAAGCCCTTGACTTCCCGATTCATACGTTAGAGCTTGACGTAGTAATTTCCCAGGATAGTCAGTTGATCCTCTCGCACGAGCCCTGGTTTTCGCACGTCATCTGCCAGCGTGGAGATGGAGGCGAAATTTCGGAATCCGAGGCGGAAGAACTTAAAATTATAAACCTGGACTATAAAGACATCAAAGCTTTTGACTGTGGCAGCCTTGGTAATCCGCGTTTTCCAGAACAACGTAAACTCAAAACTTACAAGCCCAGCTTCATGGATGCCATCAGCAATGTAGAACTCCACTGCCGAAAAACCAATCGTACCCCACCCCACTACAATGTCGAGCTTAAAAGTCAACCAGAATGGTATGATGTTTTCACACCCCAGCCCAAAAAATTTGTGGAACTTGCGCTTCAGGAAATTAGTCTGTTAGAAATTGAAAATCAGATTACGCTCCAATCTTTTGATCCTGCCATTCTCAACGAGATTCATCGCCAGGCACCAGACATCTCTACTTCATTTTTAGTAGAAAACATCGACGGACTAGAGACCAACCTAAAAAAACTTACCTTCACACCCGACATCTACAGCCCCTATTTCAAACTCCTCAACGTGGGAGCTATCAGGGCCATGCACGAAAGAGGAATGAAAGTTATTCCCTGGACCATCAACGATCCGGTAATCATGAAAAAATTAATAGCAATCGGTGTAGACGGAATTATTACGGACTATCCAAATTTGATTAATTGATCTACGGATTCTTTGATGTGTGGATTTGTAATTTTCAGCCAGGACAAGTTCTTTCGCTGGCACCTTTTTTTACATAAAAAATACTCATTATCCACGCCTCAGCGGCTTTAACAAGTCTTCCAGTCCATTGGTTTTAATCACGTGCATGGTCTGCAACCACATCCCCATTTTTCCCGGCGGAAATCCTTTGCGATTAAACCATTCTAAATAAGAGACCGGAAGGTCACAAATCAGGCGGTCCTTATATTTGCCAAAAGGCATTCGTTTAGAAACGAGATCTAGTAATATTTCTTTATCCATTTTAAAATTCAACAAGTTTTATACGATTAGAACAATTACTGCCGGAGTCACGTTTTACCAAGGATATACTCATCCGACTATTAATATCCGATCATTTTTGTAAATTTACACTGAATTTATTTAATCAAATAAAGACGAGTCAGAATTCGCTCTTATTAAAATAATAAAAAAGTCTAATGGCTGATAAAAAAACGCAGATACAACTGGGAGAGATTGAAACTCACATTAAAAATTTCTACCGGGATGTAATGCCAAATGCGTATAAATTTCACAACTTCACCTATTTAGGTTCGGTGATCAAGCAGGTGGAAAAAATGGCTGATGCGCTCAAAATAGCATCACCCGAAATCGAAATTTTAACGGCCGCTAACTGGTTTCGCTACGCTGGTATGGCCCACCAGTACGAAGACTACGAATTGAAGAGCGCTGACCTGGCAGCCGCTTATCTAAACAACCAAAACTGGGAAAAGTCACATATTGATCAGGTAAAAAAAATCATTCTCAATAGTACCGGAGCGAATAAACCAACCAATACCCTCGAAGAAATTACCCAGGATGCAGGGTCTGCTTACCTCGGCAAATCAAAGTTTTTTGATAATGTAAGTTTTCTAAAAATAGAATTAGAAAATATTCAGGACAATTCAATTGGTAATAAAGAATGGAATAATATTATTTACGATAAACTATCCAATAGTCATTTTTATACGACTTACGCCAATAAAAAATATCAGAAAAGAATAGCCGCTCACCTTTCTACCCAACGTAAAAATCTGAAAAAAGCAAAACGAGACGACATTCGAAAAAGAACCGGAAAAGAATTTGGCCGCGGAATTGATACACTCTACCGTTCTACCTATCGGAACCATATTAACCTGAGCTCGATCGCCGATGGTAAAGCCAATATGATGATCAGCATTAATACCATCATTCTCTCTGCCATTGTTACACTTTTAGGTACCAGTATCACGCTGACCGGAAAAGTATCCTTTGATCATTTTCGCTTTTTTCTGCCAATCCTGATTTTATTGGTTGCTGTTTTAGGTTCCGCAATCTTTGCAATTCTCTCAGCTAACCCTCAAGTAACATCCTCCGATATCGAAAAAAAGGATCTTGTTAAAAGAACCAAAAGTGTTTTGTTCTTTGGTAATTTTATTCATATGGAACAACAAGAGTTTGTAGAAAATATTGGCTTTCTAAAAAAGAATGAAAAATTGCTTTACGATAATATGGCCGTAGATATTTATGAACTGGGGCATGTACTTTCCACCAAATACAAAATGATCAAAATTTCCTATAATATTTTTATGGCCGGCCTTATTCTTTGCGTTGCGGCATTTTTAATTGTTTTGGGGTATTCCCAGTACATTGCCAATTAAAAATTACCTATGGAATCGGCCCTCCTCCTCGCTTTTGCTTTTGGAATTGTAATTCTGCTCGTACTAATTTTATTACTCCGACTTAATGCTTTTATCGCACTACTCATCAGCAGCATTTCTGTCGGTCTGCTTGCGGGGATGCCCGTTCAGCAAATCATCGACACTATCATCACTGGTATGGGCGGTACCCTCGGATACGTAGCCATCATCATCGGACTGGGTGCCATCTTTGGAGGTATCCTCGAACATACTGGCGCCACCCAGATTTTATCCCGATTTTTGTTAGATAAATTCGGGCCCGAAAAAGCTCAATTGGCCCTCTCACTTTCCGGATTTTTAATTGCCGTTCCCGTCTTCTTTGACGTCGCCTTTATTATTCTGATTCCCGTCCTGTACGCTTTACAAAAACAAACTGGTAAATCTCTTTTATACTATGCTATTCCATTACTGGCTAGTCTGGCGGTCACCCATGCCTTCATTCCACCGACTCCTGGCCCCATTGCCGTAGCGGATATTATTGGCGCGGATCTGGGTTGGATTATTCTTTTTGGATTTATGGTCGGTTTACCAACGACCCTCACTGCCGGGATCGTCTACGGTAGTTTTATTAGTAAAAAAATCTTCGTCCCGGTACCCGAAACGCTGATACCTTCAGCCCTCCCGGATACCGCTACGCGGCGCCCCCCGGTGGGATTGGTCCTGTCTCTGATCTTATTTCCATTGTTATTAATTGTTTTAAACACCGTCACCAAGGCCACTTATGGAGACCTAGACGATACCTGGATACGCATCCTTCGCTTTGTCGGACATCCCATTATTGCTTTAATCATCAGTACTTTAATGGCTACCTATCTGCTGGGTACTCGCTACGGAGCCACCCGCGAACAGCTGCAGGAGGTCAGTATGAAAGCCCTTCAGCCTGCCGGTATCATCATCCTCATCACTGGAGCCGGTGGCGTTTTTAAACAGATGCTCGTCGAAACAGGCGCTGGAAAAATGCTGGCAGAACAATTTATTGCGTTCGATATTATGCCTCTGCTAGCCGCTTTCTCAGTGGCCCTTATTCTGCGCTTATTACAAGGCTCCGCTACTGTGGCCATGATCACCGCCGCCGGTATTATGCAACCCATTCTGGTCGGACTACTCTTACCACCCACTCAGCTCGCACTCATTGTTCTGGGTATCGCAGCAGGGGCCAGCGGTTTTTCTCATCTCAATGATAGTGGCTTCTGGCTCGTCAGTCGTTACCTCGGTATGAACGAAATGGATACCCTTAAAAGCTGGACGGCGATGACGGGTATTCTGGCTATAGTCGCATTATTTATCCTACTTACTTTATGGAATTTGGTGTAAAATGGATGCTATGATTATGGTTCCTAAAGCCTGTTCAAATATTTAGGAGACCAATACAGTTGATACTATTCTAATCGTACGCTAAAGTCATCAAAATCACCACCTTGGCCATTTTATCACAGCATTTTAACCTGCAATTTATAAAACCTGGAATCTGGCCCTATTTTAGCGACTTCTTCATTTGAAGTACCTTATACGTGATTTTTACGTCCCTATAAGACTTTTTTGATTTCACAAAAGAAATTTTCATATTTTTACAAATAAAATTTGAATTAAGAATTTGTTCTTTGATCAGACTATAATGCTATGGTGATTCTAAATAAATTTACATTTTTTCTATCGCTGCTTACCCTAGTACTGGCTAGTGCCTGCGTCCCTCCTCCTTTGGATGATGACGAAGAGGATCCAGAAAAGGGGCCGCTCGAATTTACCAACGGGATTTATGTCGTTAATCAGGGGTTAACCCAGAATACAGATCAGTTTGGATCGCTGACTTTTATAGAACGCGGCGAAGATGGCACCTCTATCAGGGATGTCTTTCGGACCAATAATCCCACCCGGGAACTCGGTAATCGCACCAGATCTATGCACGTAGTGAATGGACTAGGTTATATTATTTCTACCAATGCCAACCGAATTGACGTAGTCAGGATGGATGATTTCAAATACCTCGGTCCCATTCTCGGCCTAGAAAAACCAAGATTTTTATTACCCGTCGGTCCTGGCATCGCCTGGGTCAGTCAATGGGGTGCGGATGGATTTCAGGGATCCATTGCCGTGGTAGACCTTTCCAGCAATACAGTCCTGCGCACCATTCCGGTACGCCCCGGTCCGGAAGAAATGATCGTTCAGAACGGAAATGTATTTGTCGCCAATTCCGGCGGTTTTCTGCTGGATTCGGTGATCACTAAAATTGATATTGAAACAGAAACTATTTTAAAAGAAATTGAAGTGGGATTACAACCCCAGTCCATCGAGATAGACGTTAACCGATCTATTTGGGTGCTGACCAGAGGTTTTCAGGAATTTAACCAATCCCGGGATGGCCGGCTGGTCCAACTATCCAACGATCAAATTACCAGAGAATTTGTCGTCGATCAGGGAGCTGGAAATTTAACCATTAATAATTCCGGCGATCGTCTTTACTACACCATGCGCGGGGCCGTTTTCGCACATCCTGTTAGTCAGACCTCGATCAGTCTCGCTTCTTTTATTGACTTTCCCTACCTGACCGTGGCGATCGATCCAAAAACTGATAATATCATTGGTGCCGATGCCCGCAACTTTCAGGTGACTGGACGAATAGTGATCCACAGTCCTGCGGGAGAAGAACTCGAAGAACATACCGTAGGGATTGTACCAATTGATTTCTGTTTTCAATAATCAAGATTATTTATTTTTTAACCAAACCACTGATTATCAATAAAATAGCCTATTACGCCAGCTAGTATCTCCCCATCAATCAACATTTTTTATAAAGATCCGTTTAACCTTTGTGGCTTTTAATCGTCCAATCTGTAGTATCTGCAATGGATACTTAAAATAATAATTCATCTTATTATTTAATTGGTTAAACTTAAATTTAAAAAGAATATGAAAAATCTAATGTGTATTTTACTTGTAGCTTTCCTGGCTACCACTACTTTTGCCCAGCGTAAGGGAATGGCGATCAAAGCAGATGCTGCCGTGGAACGAATGACCACAGAACTTGATCTGACCCCCGAACAACAGGTGCAAATCAAAGCAATTTACGAAACCAGAGTAGCAGATAAAAAAAGTCGTAGCGCCCAAACTCGGGAAGAACAGGTTGCTGCCCGTACCGAATTTAATGAAAAAATCGAAGCGGTTTTAACACCTGCTCAAGTTGAAAAAAGAAAAGTATTAAGAGAAGAGCAGAAAGAAAATATGAAAGCACAACGTGCGGAACGTAAAGCAAATGGCCTGAACGAGCGTGGCGGAAAAAAAAGAAATAAGGTCGAAAGGTTAGGTAAAATGACTCCGGAAATGATCGAAACGCGGGCGGTAAAGGCTACCGAAAAACTGGACCGACAGGTTAAGCTTACTGAGGCACAGCAAATTAGCATAAAAACAGCATACTTGAATTTTTACCAAAAAAATCAGGCCATCGCTGCCGATACTTCTCTGGATGCTGCGGCCAAAAAAGAAATGCTTACACAACTGAAAAAAGATCATAAGGAAGAATTTAAGTCTTTATTGACAGAAGAACAATTGGCAGCCAGAAAAGCCAATAAAAAAATGAAAAAGGCTAATAATAAAGAAAAACAACAGCACTAGCAGATTGAAAAATTTCACCGTCAGGCGTTAACCTGTCTGAATCAGAATAATATTTAATAAAAACCCCAAGAGCGGACAAGTGCTCTTGGGGTTTTTGTTTATTTTTCAGTTTTCGTAAAATTCTAATGTTACCACTGATGACTCATTCTGCCGCCCCCATAATTATTTTTTTATTACCATTCTTACTCATCACGACTTGTGTAACACCCGATGCAAATACGCCGGACCGCAACTTTGATTACCAAACTCCTGCACCGCTCTCCTGGGCCAATCCACCGCTGGATAGCCTGGAAAATTTTGACTTTCGGACTGCAAACATACTGATCGACGAAGCAGATTTCAGACTCGTCGCTCACCCGGATCGTGACTTTGGGATGAGCCCCAAAGACCTATTAAAAAATCTCAGAGCACAGCAAAATAAAGTGGTAAGCTTTGTAAATATTAAAAAAAATATTCCTAAAACAGAAGTACATCTTTATCACCGTGCCGAAGACAAAGGATTGTTAACAAAAGATACGCACCAATCCACTATTGATTTTTCGGAACAGAAAATTCATTTGGTCATCAACAAATTATATCCTTATGGCTTTTCGGAAAAAGAAAATCAATTGTATCTCCGTAATTTACTGGGTGCCCCAACTTCCGAAATGCTGGAACGTGGACTAGCTGTGTATTTTTGCAAAAACTGGCAACGCTTAGGTTACCTCAATATTGCAAAAAAAATGCTACGGGTAGAAGATCTTAAATCATTAGATGAATTTTTAAAATTTTACCAATCTGAAGATATTTCACCGATTGTCAAAACTGCGCTGGCAGGATATTTTGTAAACTTCTTAATGGAAACCAATGGTAAAGAAGCTTTTTTAGTAAATTATAAGACGTGGCAACCGGACAATACCGTGCTCCAACTATTGGAAAAATTCTGGAATCTAAAAATAAAAAGCAACGAAAATAATAGGGTTGAGGCTAACACCAAACCGTCCACGACCTCCCTCCCCTATCTGAAAGGATTTAATTTTGCGCACGAAGGATACCAAATTTACAATGGCTATGGCTCTCGACTGTCACAGCAATCTCTCCAGCGAATTGCTACTTTGAGTGCCAACGCGGTGGCGATCATTCCCTATACCTTTATGCGGGATCCTAAAATAGCCGCACCAATTCCAATTTCGCAGCGAGCTGGACAGGAAAATGACGAAGCCTCCGTCCGGTCTCACTACGATGCCCAGCAACTCGGAATGAGTACCCTTTTAAAACCGCAAATCTGGTTGCGCGGAAGCTGGCCCGGAGAAATTGAAATGGACACCCCCGAAAACTGGGATATCTTTTTCCGTTACTACACCAACTGGATTACACACTATGCGCTCCTCGCTGAAATTCATCAATTTGACCTCCTGTGTATTGGCGTAGAAATGTCCGAAACGGCGTTACAAAAACCCGATCAGTGGCGAAAACTAATCCGTAAAATTAGAAAAATCTATAGTGGCCCCATTACCTACGGTTCCAACTGGGGAAAAGAATTTGAGCAAATAACTTTCTGGGAAGACCTCGATTATATTGGCCTTAGTTGTTATTATCCGCTGAACGAAAAGAAAAAAATATCGGAAAATGACTTAAGAGCTTCTTTTTCTAAGATTCTAACAACTTTAAAAAAAGTACAGAAAAAAAACCAACGTCCTTTGCTCCTCACTGAAATTGGTTTCCGAAATATCGACCATCCCTGGACGCTTCCCCACGCTGAACCCGATGGCCGCCCCGAAAATCCAGCCGATCAGGAAATTGCCTACCGTGTCGTTCTGGAGCGTCTTCAGGAAGCTGATTTTGTTGCGGGTGTCTTCTGGTGGAAATATCCTGCCAATCTTAATTATCAAAACCCAAATGCCTTTGCTCCGTTAGGATTACCCGCCGAAGCAACGATTGAACGGTTTTTTCGGGTAGGCCGGTAGTTGTTGAGTTGTTGAGTTGTTGAGTTGTTGAGTTGTTGAGTTGTTGAGTTGTTGAGTAAAATATTAGCAATACGAAAATAAACGTATCATTTATAGAATTAGTTTTTTTGCTCGTCACCATCGACTTTTAACTGAGACAAACTGTTGGCGATTTACCCTTTTTAATCGTGTTTGAGTCTAGCAAATGGCCAAAAACAAATAACCTTTTAAAATTATTAATATTCTCCGAAATGAATTTCACCAATAAAACCGTTCTTATCACTGGTGCCTCCCGAGGAATTGGGGAAGCGACTGCCCGCAATTTTGCCCGACGGGGCGCCGACCTCATTTTGACGTATAACCGCGACGAAGCCGCAGCGCGCGCGGTCATCGACAGTCTGCCGGGCGACCAGCATGCCTGCATACAACTGAGTATTGAAAATCCAGACTCTATTCGAATGGTGGTAGAACAGGTCATTGAAGCCTTTGGGAAAATCGATATTCTGGTAAATAACGCCGGCATTTCCAGATCACATCCCATTACCCAAACAGACTACCCAACCTGGCAGGATGCCTGGCAACGTACCCTCGCCGTCAACCTGACGGGCCCCGCTAATCTTTGCCACCAAATTGTCCCACATATGATCGAACAGGGCGGTGGTCGCATCGTTAATGTTTCGTCTCGTGGCGCTTTTCGCGGGGAGCCACAACAGCCCGCTTACGGTGCCAGTAAAGCTGGACTAAACGCCATGAGCCAGAGTTTGGCCCGAGCCCTCGCACCGTATCATATTTTTATTGGAACGGTCGCCCCCGGATTTGTAAAAACAGATATGGCCAGGGAAACTCTGGCAGGCCCCGAGGGAGAAAGCATCAAAAACCAAAGTCCGTTGGGTCGCGTTGCTTCCCCCGAGGAAGTCGCACACGGTATTGTTTTTATGGCGAGCGAAGAGGCTGCATTTATGACGGGAGCGATTCTGGATATTAATGGTGCTTCGTATTTTCGGTAGGGGTTGAGGGGTTGAAACGCTTCGCTTGTTGAAGCGTTGAATCGTTGAATCGTTGTTAAAAATATACGATCGATAAACACGTTAAAGAGAATAATCAATATTGGATATTGGATATTGGATATTGATTCATCCAATTATTCTTTAATAATAAAACCTTACACCAATATCCCATATCCCCGCTTCAATTCTTCTCCCGCTTCCAGCGCGTACATACCCGGCTTATCCAGCAAATCTCCCGTTGCATCCGGACCGTCAAGATAGGTGTACCAGGGCTCGATGCAAACATAAGGGGCCGCAGATTTTGCCCAAAGTCCCAAATGCGGAGCACCGCCTGTTTCTACCGTCAAAAACCAGTCGTCTTTTTTTCTTTTAATCGTAATTGTGGATGATTTTATATTGGTAAATACCAAAGCATCGTCATCAAAAAGGGAGGGAGTTAGCGGGAGGGTATCTCCGATTAAGTAATCTTTTTGTCGCAAGCCAAAATAGTTATCCACCAATCCGTAGAGGGCCAGATTTTCTTTTTTATTAAAAATAATTTCGTAATCCTCGTGCTGATAATTTTCGGTATCAATGGTAAAAGCCGGATGGTAACCCAATCCAACAGGCATGATTTTTTTGTCCTGATTTTGAATGGTATAATCTACTTTCATCCCGTTTTCTGTCAGGGTAAAATCAATTAGCAGGGTGAATAAAAATGGGTAAGCCGCTCTGGAATTTTGGTTATCCTGAAAAGCCAATTGACAATGATTTCCGGCCTTTTTAACAACCGAAAAAAGTTCGTGCCGTACCACCCCATGCTTAGGCATTTGGTAGATTTTTTGTCGGTACTGGTAGGAATTGTCTTTCAGGTGTCCCACGATAGGAAATAGGTTAGGGGCCGAATCGGTCCAATATTTGGGGTCTCTTTGCCAGATATACTCGTAATTGGTCGATTTTTTTATCAGACTGGCCAATTGTGCCCCTTTTAAGTCTATTTTAGCAGTAAAATATTGATTTTCAATACCAATCACATTAATTATATTTAAAATATTAAAAACTGAAGAAGACCATAAATTCGGAAATTAGTCTCAAATATATAATTTTACGGGGTACCTTGTTCGTTTTAAGTATAGTGGATAAACTTATCCGGCAAATCAGGGTCTAAGTATTGCAAGAAATAATTATATTTGGGAATCCAGAAAATGGCCTTGTTTAAATACCCAACAAAAGATATTCTAAAATGATCGCAGACGAAATCGCTAAGAAGAAACAAAAAGAGCACGAACGCAAAGCTCGTCGTTGGTCTACGTTAATTTTATTATTGTTACTCCTCTTTTTTATCCTGCCTTTTATGACCGGAAAGATTCAGGCGCGGCAACGTTTTGATAAGGTCGTAGAGATTCAATTTGAAAAACCAGAAAAATTTTCTCGTACCGCTTCTTCCGAGCGTTCCTCTACTCGACCATCCAGCGCCTTAAAAGAATCTCCGGTAGAGACACCTCCTCCTCCCGCACAACCCGTGGAGCAGCCCGTCGAAAAACCGGTCGAAAAACCAACGCCTCGCCCCAAACCAATGGCGAAGATTGAACCCCTGAAAGTTCCCTCCAAAAGGCCGGTACTCACCAGTCCTTCTACCGAAATAAATATGGAAGTGGCTGATATGATTGGAGAAATTTCTTCGGATGCACAGGTGAGTCAGGTGAGTCCGGAAATAACGGAAGTAATGGAAGAAGTCTCCGAAGAGTCTGAAGATAAAATCAGTGATTACTTTTCTAAAAATAAAAATAGTGGAGACGGTGGTGGTAAGGTAACAGATTCCGGAACTAGTGGGCCGGGAAGTGATACGGCGGGAGAAGGCGATAGCGGCAGTAGTACTTCGGGAGATTCTAATACCGACGGACAAGGAGATTCTGGTAACAGTGGAGATGACTTTGATGGCAATGGATTGTTAACCAGAAAAGTGATTCACCGTGCTAAATTAGACGGACTGATTAAACAAACCGGAAAGGTGGTCATCAATCTTTGTGTGGATCAAAGTGGGAAAGTTGTTTTTGCCGAAGCGGACGAATATAAATCGACTATTAAGGATATGGCTTTATTGGTACGAGCCGAACGAACGGCCGCAAAATATCGCTACGAAAAAGATTATACAGTCGCAAAACGGCAGTGTGGGAAATTGTCTTTTATTGTAAAATTACCTAAGTAGGTCTTAACAAAAAACACTAAAATACCAATTAGAATTTAAAGTTAATTTAGACGGGTAGCTGATGAGAATCACTCGGCGGTCATTCCTATTCCTATTCAAAAAAGCTAAACCCCACTATCCGGGTTATCAAATATACCCGTCTTAAAAGACGGCTACTAACGGCACTTAGTTTGTAATAATTATGTGTGTAAAGTTTGTAAACGTTAAAATTTGGCCCCTCAACAAGTACTCCTTTTACATTAAAACAAATTCGATGCAGTTCCCAACTTTTTGGGCTGTTCCAGATAGCGGTGTTTTTGCTTTTTGTTTTTAAAAAATTTTAGTTATTCCTAGCTTTATATCTTCTTTTGTATTGTTCTTATATTTTTTTGACAACCTGATTTTAGCGATCAGCTAAGGCGTCAATTTCGTTATCATTACCATGGTCACTGTATAATCAGTTTTTTGGTAGCAGTCCCTTCATTTGAACGAAGTTCCACCCAATAAATACCTTTTGGTAAATCTGTTGGTAAAGTCAGCCGATGCATTCCGGCCGACTGATTCCCTTTATTTATTTCCTGATAAACCCTTCCCGTAGATTGATATAGTCTGATCGAAATCTCGGAGGAAGCAGGTAGACGATAAGACATCGTCACCTGCTCGTATCCGGGATTAGGATAGATAGAAAATTGGTAAAGGTGTTCCAGGGATGTTGTGCTGGTAAGTATATCCAATTGTGTATTCACGATGCTATCGCAACCGTTAGCGGCTATATAAAATTTGACCAAGGTGGTATCTTCAAGGTAAAGTACTTCGTTGTATAATTCTCCGGGAGCCAGTTCGACTATTATATCGACGATTTTATTTTCCAGTACATAAACTTTAGCCGTCGTGATACTATCTTGTGCTTCTCTGATGATCGTATCTCGCAAGACAATATCTTCCGTTAACAGCTGCCCAAAGAGCATATCTCCTGCGCAGTGTGTTGCTACGTAAGCTCCGTAAAGATTTCCATATTTGATCGTATGCCACACCCCATTGGTCCTAAGTCGAGCGTTTGGTTTCTGTACCGTCACCATGTTAAAAAACCCAGTTCCATCCGGCAAATCTGGCTGCTGACTCACTCTGAATTTGATAAAACCGTAAGAAGCGGCTTCGTCAATTTCATCTCCCACCAAATTAATATTCGTAAAATTAAATCGTACCACGCCGTCGCCTACTACTTCGTAATCATAAGGATGACTGGATGCACCGGGCCGTAAAGTTTCTACGTTTAATTCAGGGGGTAATTCGTTTTCAATATATAACCACGGTAACGTATCATTGCCCGTATGCTGAAAACGCAGATGGTATTCGATATCTCCGTTGGGTGCGATGGCACGGTCGTTCCCGTAGCCCCGTGGATAAGCGCGCAGCACGTTGGGCAAAAAGTTTTCGTAACTGATCTGTGCGTCGATGGATTTAAAGCGATTCGCATCGTCTTCCGGGTAATGATTGACGTAACCGGTCGTAAATCCTCCTGTCATATTTGTCCCGACTCCTTCTACGGTAACCGAAGGATTACTACGTCCGGGGTGACCGGATGTTTGTGCTATTTCCAGACGAACCGTTTTTCCTTCGGGAGTGACCGTGATGGTATCCGATTCAGAGCTATTGAGTTGAATCACTTCCGTACGTGGGATCAACCATTCTTCGATGATGATTCCAGTTAAGGCATTGCCCATATCACCGGTACCAACATTTTCAATAATAAATTGCACATTCTCTCCCATGACTTGCGATCGTAATTCGAGACTGGCTTCGTCCCAGATCGGATCATCTGGTAAACATATTTGGTCCGGACTAATCCGCGCCTGCACCTCATGGGTGAGTCCGGTTATTTGATTGGTACAATCGTGCTCGACGATAATCTGAAAACGCCCTACTTCATTTACTGAAAGGTCTTCAATATTGAAAGAATATAAGCTGTCATTCTGACCAACCAAAGTAGCCGTACTGCTTATCAAAGAAAAAGAAGAAGGTAGCATAATATCTACCATTGCTCCTGAAGAAGTTACTGTGCCATTATTTCGATAGATAACATTGTACACATTTTCATTACAATAACTTAAAAACGGCGTAGACAAATCCACTTCCATATCCGCACAGACAATCGATTGGTCATTAAAGTTAAAATTATACACGGTGGTATCGTAAGGATTATCGATGGTGAGAAAAGCAATTTCATCACAGGCCTCCCAGTAGTCTCCCGGCGGAATTACCTCGACTGAATAATCTCCAACTGCCAGTTCAATAAAATAATCTCCATTGGCATCAGAAGTATTATAAAAAGTCTGATCCACCCCTTTAGCGATTACAAGCCAGTCTTCCAGCCCTTGTTCTCCATTTTCTGGAATACAATTGTTACCTTGATCGATGGCAACTTTTCCGCGCAATGCGTTGGTGGTGGTATTACCTAGTGCATCGGCTTTGAGGATATAGGTTTGCGAAGAAAAGAGGGTGTCTCCGGCAATATTCTTTTCCTGTTGGTTAGCAACGATATAATAGTAGCCATCTTCGTCAATGGTAAAAGGATAAGGTACATCATAACGATCGTCACCACCACCGTAGACCTGGCTCCAAAGTTTCTCCCCGTTTGGTCTGGTTCGGATCAAATAAAGATCTAAAAAGTCAGAACCAAAACTTTCGGTAGAAGAGAGGATTGAAAAACCGCCATCGGGCATTTCCTGAACAAACGCGGCATATTCTCCTGCGGCTCCTCCATAAAAATCTTCATCTATAATATTACCATCCGGATCGATCTTTAATAAATACGTATCAGAACTTCCATTTCCCTGTGAATTCGTCATGGCACCAATCGCAAAGTCACCATCGCTGGTATTGATAATGGAGAAAACTTCTTCGTATCCATTCTCACCATGAACTTGTTGCCAGATTAAATTTCCATTTTGATCATGGCGATAGATACTGATATCCCAGCTTCCGCCAATCCCTTCGGTTAAGTAATTTCCTACAGACAGAATATCTCCGTTGGGGGCAATCGTCAAATCCACCAATACATCATCCTCGTAGCTACCAAACCGGTGATTCCAGAGTAGATCTCCATTGGCATCAATTTTTCCAATCCAGCTATCTTTCGCGTCCAGCGAATCAGGATTTATGGGAGGGTCTATAATATCTCCACTTACTAGCGAACGGGTCTCACCCGTAAAAACAAAACCACCATCTGCTGTTTCGTGTAAACTAAATATTTTATCCCAGTATGATCCACCATATTTTCGATCCCATAAGATATTACCATCGGGATCCATTTTTAATATCCAACCATCCGCATGGCCATTGGCAGCAATATCGCTAAAAGTAAGTCCTCCCAACAGGTAGTTACCATCGGAGGTAGGAATGACTCGGAAAATTTCTTCATAAGAATCTTCCTGGTCGTAAGATCTTTGCCATAAAACCTGGCCATCCCGATCCGTTTTGAACATCATTACGTCTCCGATGGAGCCTTGTACGTCAGAAACGAGCGAATGTCCAACGTAAAGGATTCCTCCGTCGGCCGTAGGCATAGCAGATTTGGGATAATCAAATTCATTAAAATTATAGAAACGCTCCCAGGTTTGAGCATTTAAGCTAATAGAGAAGAGACAAACGAGATAGACCACCAACACCCGGGTGTTGATAAGAATCTTTTTAGTTAGAAATGGACGATAAATCATGATTCGTTAGGTTAAATTCGTTCGATAAAACAAAGATGCCACAATTACGAGGTTGAAACAACAACAATAAAAAGCATTTGCCGTAATAAATTTAATATTTATTTTTACTTAAAACACTCATTTACAGTTAAATACCTATATTTACAGTAGTATTTTGTCAAAATTTATCTATGAAAAATAGCCAACTTTATCTAATTATTACTCAATTGGGAACCATAGAGCATCGCTCGCTGGGTCAATTTGTCCGTTCTCCCTATCATAATCGACGCCCAGAGTTGATTACGTTTTGTAATTTATTAATAAAATCTGCTCAAACCAAAGACCAGGTACCAAATACGCGGGAGTATTATTTTGGGAAAATTTTTCCCGGACAGGCGTATGATGATAAAAAAATGCGTTACACCATCTCTTTTTTGAATAAACTGGTCAAAGATTTTTTAGCGATTGAACAATTAAAGGAAGATCAAATTTCAGCACAACGATTGGTAGCCAAAGCTTTTAAAAAAAAGGGGTTATCAAATATTTACGAAAAAGAGATACAAAACTGTCTGAAGTTACTGGAAAAAAAACCTTTTCGAAATCCTCAGTATTACTTAGATCGCTATCTAATTGGGTATGAAGATTACGAGCTTTTTTATAAATCCAAGAAGTCCTCTGGTAAAATTGAAGAAATCCTACCAAAGCTTAATCAGTCGGCAGATATATATATGATTGCCACCACGCTCAAGCTCGGTTGCTCATGGTTCAGCTTTAGATTAAAAGAACAGCCGAAACAATATCAGTTATTACTCCAAAAAATACTGGACTTGGTTGAAGATCAGGAAGCGTACCGGCAAGTTCCAGTAGTTGAGTTATATTATTATGCTTATCGAATGCTGACCATTACACAAGACGATTCCTATTTTAAAAATTTTAAACACTTAATCGAACAACATCAGTCTGCCTTTCCAGTAGAAGAATTGTCTGAATTGTACGTGCTGGCCATCAACCATTGTATCAAACAAGCTAATGTCGGTAATCGTATCTATTTAGAAGAGCTCTTTGATATCTACAAGAAGGGACTGGATGCGGAGGTATTCCTCAATAACGGGGAAATGAGCAGCGTTACTTATATTAATATTGCGCAGTCCGGACTTACTCAGAAAGCCTACGATTGGGTTCGCACGTTTATAGAAGATAATAAGATTTTTCTAAAAAGCAGCTTACGGAACGAATACTACTTATTTAATCTTGCCACTTACTATAATAAAATAGGAAACTACGATGAGGTAATGGAAATTTTGCGGACCATCACTTTCGACGAAACGATGCTGGAATTAGCGGCTCGCCGAATGCTGTTAAAAATATATTTTGAACTAAATGAAACAGACGCGCTTTTCTCGTTTTTTGACAGTTTTAAAAATTACATTTACCGTCATAAAGAAGTTGGATACTATAAAAACAACTACTTAAACCTCATCAAATACGCCAAAAAACTAACAGATATTAATCCCCGCGATCAGAAGGCGGTAGCCCGGTTAACTGAGGAGATTACCCAAACGCAAGCAGTAGCAGAAAAAGCGTGGCTGTTGGAACAGATGCGAAAGTTAGAGCGGTAATAATAGTGGGTGCTATTCTTTAAATATCTTTAAGTTTTTTGTCCCTTTATCTGTTTTTACATTTACAAAATAAATACCACTAGAAAAAGAAGTCAGATCTATTTTCATCTGTGATGCGCTAATAACCGTATGCTGCCTAACCAGTTGTCCGTTAGTATTGGTAATCGTATAACTGGCGTCAGACAAAAATGATGCTTCCATATTTAAGTAAAAAACACCCGCTGAAGGATTAGGCGCCACTGATATATCTTCTAAGAAATCTACTGTCGTCAAACCAGTAAAAAGAGAATCGGCCACTAAAGTAAAATTACCTTTATCAGAAAAAGTAATACTTGTAAAACCTTCTTCTTCATTAAAAAGAAACGTTTCTACTGCCCCATCCATCGGAACCAATTGTACGGAATTATAGAAACGAACGGTTCCTTCCTCCCCCACGTAACCGACAAAGGTATCTGCCGCGATTTTCTCAATATATATATCACCTTTGTTTTCTGAAATAAACACCGGATTACTATTTATTAGTAAACTATCGCCATTTTCTACAAAACCCATTTTAAATTCATTAGACGGATCAATACTGATCATATTTAAATGACCATTTGCCTGAGCACTTACGGTGATGGTTGGAAATAATACTTCGGCATTATAATCCGCAGCATTTGTAAAAACCAAATTATTGAAAAATTCATCTTCAATATGTACTGCACTAACCAAATTATTCAAATTTGGCACCTCAGAGATTATCGGTTCTTCCTGACCTGAAAAAGGAAAATGTATGGTTAAGAATTCTGTATTGTCTACGTTATTTTTACTTGCGAGAACTTTTGTGTGATACAGAAAACCGCTTGCTACCGCGGAATCAATCTGAGTACTAAAATCATCAATGCCACCTCTGGCGGTAGTAAGAGATACTAAATTAGTGCTACCTCCACGCGTATAATTATATTTATTTTCGGGAAAATTTGACGTAAAATTACCTTCCACACCGTTAGAATTGCCCTCCGCAAGACCATTACCATGTACTTGAAACGTGTAGGTGTTTGAGCTGGATGATCTTAAAAAATCAGAGATCACAAAAAAACGATTATGGACAAACATGGTCTTTCTAACAATTCCCGCACCTTGCCATCCGCCTCTCAGCTCTCCATAGTCAAGAGCAGGACGATCGAAATAATTTTCAATAAATACCTCATTATTTTGGTTTACAAATTCTCCTGTCACTTGTCCAGGTCCTTCTCCATTAACCAGGACCAAATTATGGCTGGCAGCACTGGCTACAGACAAGCGATTAGGAGCTCCGGGATAACCAGGATCCAACAACATATTTTCATTATTATAGAACAGCTGATAACTAGTGGCATCCGCCTGATGATGGCCCTTTGCACCATATAAAGCAATTCCATTTTTACCAATAAAATGCAAATACGTTCCCGTAGGATTATCATAGGTATTTCTAAAAATTAAATCTCCTGATTCGGGCATTGCTTGAAATAATGGAATATCATAACTCCCAGGTTCTACGGGTGTACATAGGTATTGCGTCCTAACCCATGCATTCGTAAAACCATTACCGATATGAGGTAAATGAAACTGCGACTGTCCGGATAAACTCGGCAAAGTGGTACTATAATTTATTCCACTGTCGTGAATAGCTGGTAACTTTGCATTAGGCATCCGAATCCGCTTTATCCACTCATATAAACTATAATAGTCAGGATCATACCAGGGATGACGAATAGACTTGGTAATTGTCTGGGGATTACCATCTCCGATTATTGGATTAGGGTATACCCGAAAAGTATAATCGTAAGTATCATCTGGTAGAAAATTCCACATGGCTCTTAAAAAAGGAAATACATTTTTAAACCCATAGCCAAAATAATTAGGACTCTCGGCGTAGCCCGCTAAAACACCTCTCTCCGAAACCCGGGGAATAGCACCCTCTGCTTCCCACAGAGAATGATCCAGACTCCACATTCCAGCGTTTATCCAGGATATAGGTTGATAAATTGGATCATCGCTGGTTAAATCTCCCAAAACTATAGCTGCTAATCCCAAGGTTGAGCTATACATTATACCATGATTGTTTGGATTATATGAATAAAACTCCAGCTTGAAAGTAGGGATATTCGGAAAGGGATATAGTTGAAGTGTCTTATCATAAAATGTTCCCGCAAAGACTTGTAATTTTTCGGCAGCAGTAGATAGTACCTCAGCCGATACATCAGCTCCTCTTAAAAGATCATAAGCTACTAAATAATGGGAAAGTTCATTCGTTCGAAATTGCCAATTAAAATAAAAAGAAAACCCGGTTATTACCTCTACTTCCGTATTTATTGCCGCTAAAAGAAGGATGACTTTATCTGCAAATTCTTGTCGCTCTAATGGACTTAGCGTAACCAAAACTCCATTCTCCACTTTTCGATTAATCAAGTATATAAAGGCAGCTTCGCGGGCAATCAGCGCCCTGCTCAACCTATCGCTATTTGTCAGATTCTCATCGGGGGGCGTTTGTATTGCTTTTTCATAAATAATATTATACAACTGCACCTTAGTTTCACTAGATCCAATATTATTCCTCACCATCTCAATATCCGTCCGGTCTACCAGTGTTCGGGGAAAGCTTAGATCCGCATTGTTTGGCACATAACTGCCTTGTCCGAATAAATTAGAACTCAATAACAATAAATAAACTAAAAATGATAGAACATTTTTCATGGGGCTGCGTTTTTATGACCATCCAAAAATATCATATTTTTTTATTAAAAATTTGATTTAAAGAAGAATTGCCTATATCATACAATTTTACCTGAGCTTGTCTAAAACCAGACCTTTTAGCCAAAAAAAAGATTAATTACTGTTTTAGCCAGTTTTTTACCAAAAAAACCAAAAACACATCACACATTTATTTTATATTCAAAATTATATATTATATTTGTGCATCCTACAAAAATTATCTACAAGATAATACTTATTTCAACGAAACTTACTCTAAGAAACCTCTCACACCTAAATTGATAAATTTAATCAATTACCTAATAAGGCTATACCTTATATAATATACGGCATTTTACCTACGCATTTTACTAATTTATATAAAAACTACTTTTTTATGATCACACGTTTATTGCTAAAGCTAAGCATAG
This sequence comes from uncultured Saprospiraceae bacterium, assembly GCA_938015415.1. Classification (GTDB taxonomy): domain Bacteria; phylum Bacteroidota; class Bacteroidia; order Chitinophagales; family Saprospiraceae; genus JALZUU01. The sequence goes on along the minus strand of CALLPK010000034.1, from coordinate 2,225 downwards.
TAGCTATATGCTTAGCTTTCACTACTCAACTGAAGGCCCAACATCGTAATTGCCCCTCGCACGATATTTTACTTGAACAACAACAGCAAGATCCGAAACGTATTGAAAAACTCCGACAAATTGAAGAACACACCCAAAATTATATTCATCGCGCTCAGCAAAGAGCTGTCGACGGGATCATTACCATTCCCGTGGTCGTACACGTCGTTTACCGGACTGCAACCGAAAATATCAGTGATGCACAAATTCAGACACAAATAGATGTACTTAACGAAGATTTTCGTCGTACCAACAGTGACGCTGATGGTACCTGGTCCCAAGCAGCGGATTCAGAAATAGAATTTTGTTTGGCTAGTGTTGATCCCAACGGAAGCGCTACCAGTGGTATCACTCGTACCTCTACCTCCGTTAATGGATTCGGTACCAACGATTCCGTAAAATCATCAAACTCCGGTGGCGTTGACCCTTGGCCAACTGCCGATTATCTGAATATCTGGGTTTGTAATATCGGAGGCGGAATCCTCGGATACGCACAATTTCCCGGCGGAAATCCAGCCACGGATGGCGTAGTTAACGGCTATCAGTATTTCGGTACTATTGGTACAGCGACCTCTCCTTTCGACCTCGGTCGTACCATGACTCACGAAGTTGGTCACTATCTCAATCTCCGACACATCTGGGGTGATGGTAATTGTAACGCAGATGATTTCGTGACAGATACGCCATCTTCCGATGGAGCCAACTACGGCTGTGCTGACAGACATGTAAGTTGTAACACTCTTGATATGGTACAAAATTATATGGACTATTCCGATGACGGTTGTATGAACTTATTTACCAGCGGTCAAAAAAGTAGAATGCGCGCATTGTTTGATACAGGTGGTGCCCGTGAGAGTCTGCTCAACTCCGGTGCTTGTGGTGTTGCAACCGGCTTTTCTTGTAATGATGGTATCCAAAACCAGGGGGAAACAGGCATCGACTGTGGCGGCCCTTGTACTGCTTGTCCCGTACCTTGTACAGATAATGAAATAACTTTCTCCATTAACTTCGATAACTACCCCGAGGAAACAAGCTGGACACTTACCACTGATGCAGGTGTATCCATTGACCAAGGTGGTACTTACGGAAATCAAGCGGATGGTTCTACTCTTTCACTAGATTTCTGTTTGACCGATGGTTGTTATAATCTAACCATCAACGACAGCTACGGTGACGGTATTTGTTGTGGATATGGCAATGGTAGTTATACAATTACAGATAATAACGGAACATTATTAGGATCCGGTGGAAGCTTTGATAACTCCGAGACGACTTCTTTCTGCTTCAGTGGCCCAGTGGAAACTTGTGATGATGGTATTCAAAATCAAGGTGAAACCGGTGTTGATTGCGGTGGTCCTTGTACCGCTTGTGAAACTTGTGATGACGGTATCCAGAATCAAGATGAAACGGGTGTCGACTGTGGAGGAACTTGTGCTCCTTGTAATACCGCTTGTACCGAAGTTGTAATTGACGAAAATGACTTTGAATCCGGCTTGGGCATTTGGAATGATGGTGGATCTGATGCTGCTTATGCTACCGGCGTTGATTATGCTAATTCCGGTAGAAGAATGATTCGCTTACGCGATAATACCAACAGCTCTGTCATGACTACGGACGTACTGAACTTAGCAGGCTTCGAAGAAGTAGATATTGACTTTACTTACCTTGCCCGTAGTATGGAAAATGGAGAGGACTTCTGGTTACAGATTTCACTCGATAATGGTGCTTGGCAGACGATTTCGACCTGGGCCAGAGGAACAGACTTCCAGAATTTAGCCCGGGAATATGAAATAGTTAGCATTACCGAAAACTTTACCAGTAACACCCGTTTCCGTTTCCGTTGTGATGCTTCTGGCAACGGAGATTATATTTACATCGATGATGTATTTATCACAGGTTGTACTACGGGTAGCTCAAGAAACACAGGAACTGTGAATGATTTAGCTTCTCAAATAGAATCCATGCACTTATTCCCGAATCCGGCCAACCAAATCCTCAACGTAGGATTTACGACACCAGAGTCGACGGAAGTTGTCCTGAATATTACCGACTTTACCGGCAAGGTAGTCCTGGTTCGTGAATTAAAGAGCGTAGCGGGCGAACAATTAGAAACCGTAAATACTGCAAACTTATCTGCAGGTTTTTACTTCGCAAATATTATTACACCAAAAGGAATGCAAACACAA
>CALLPK010000033.1 GCA_938015415.1 uncultured Saprospiraceae bacterium | reverse complement strand
GTAAATACTACGTAAACCAACTGATTCGTGGTGCGCTTTACACCGTTGCACTTGTTGTGTTACTTTTTATAGTGATGAATGTGCTGGAATATTTTTATTATTTCAGTACAACTGGCCGGAAAACCTTATTCTACTCCTTTTTAGCAACTAGTGCCATTGCGACGACCGGCTGGATTCTGATTCCTTTATTTAAATATTTCCGTTTGGGAAAAGTCATCTCCCACGACCAGGCTGCCAATATCATTGGTGAACATTTCACGGGGGTAAAAGACAAGCTCTTAAATGTTTTACAATTAAAAAGACAATCTACTGGTCACGAAAATGCGGCACTTATCAACGCCAGTATCAATCAGAAAACGGAGGATATTAAATTAGTTCCTTTCAAATCTGCTATCAATTTATCTCAGAATAAAAAGTATTTACGCTACGCATTACCTCCTTTGCTTTTATTATTGGTGATGCTTTTTGCCGCGCCGAGTATTATCCGCGATAGTACCAATCGTCTGATAAATAATAATACAGAGTTCGTCCGAGCCGCTCCTTTTTCTTTTTCGATTGATGAAGAAGATTTAACCGTTGTTCAGTTTGACGATTATATCCTGAATGTAAAAGTAGAAGGAGAGGCACTACCTAACGAAGTATTTATCGATATTGATGGTTATAAATACCGTTTAAAAAAAGAAGACAATGCGACATTTTCTTATCAATTTAGTAATGTCCAGAAAGAAACTGATTTTAAACTTTTTTCCACTGGAGTCAATTCCGAAGATTATAAATTAGATGTTCTAAAAAAACCAAATATTGCAGGTTTTGATATTAAACTGGATTATCCAGCTTACACGCAACGTAAAGACGAAAGCCTTGCCAATATCGGTGATCTGGTAATTCCCATAGGAACTAATATCAGTTGGGTATTTAATGCACAACACACCGAAGACATTGCATTAAAGTTTTCTGACACTAAAGATTTCCTTTCTGCGGAGCGCTTTTCTGAGAATCTCTTTTCTTATAAAAAAAGAGCATTGCGCGATCAGCGTTATCAACTTTATATTTCCAACAAAGATTTACCTAATGCAGATTCTGTTGCGTATGCGATCAGTGTCATTCCCGATTTACATCCAAGTATTAAGGTAGAACAGTTTGCAGACAGTACGGATAGTAAATTACTTTTCTTCGTAGGAGATGCATCTGATGATTACGGCATCCGAAGTCTAACTTTTAATTATTCCATCAGCAATGGTGGCGTTTCAAAAGGTGTGTTAAATAGTATTCCCGTAGATCGATCCGAAGGAAAACAAACGCAGTACAATTACACGTGGGACCTGGCAGAAATGACGCTAGAGCCCGGTGACGAACTCACTTACTATTTTGAAGTTACGGATAATGATGCTGTTAACGGTAGCAAATCCGCAAAGACCAAATTAATGAACTACAAGAAACCAAGTGTGGAAGAGTTTAAAGATATGGCCGAAGAGAATAGTGATGAGATTAAAAAAGAGCTAAAAGAAGCGATCAAAGAAAATAAAGCGATCAAAGAAGATATGAAGAAACTGCGCGAGAAAATGTTGCAGAAAAAAGATATGGACTGGCAGACGAAAAAAGAATTAGAAAAACTGCTGGAACGAAAAGAGGAACTGGATCAGAAGTTGGAAAAGGCACAGGACATGATGGAAGAAAATATGAAAAATCAGGAAGAGTTTACCAAGCCCGACGAAGAACTCTTGGAAAAACAAGAGAAAATTCAGGAGATGTTTGAAGAACTGATGAGTCCGGAAATGAAGGAACTCATGGAAAAAATTCAGGAACTCATGGAGCAACTGGAAAAGGAAGAAACGTTAGAAATGATGGAAGAGATGGAAATGGACGACGAAGAGATGGAAAAAGAAATGGATCGGGCTTTAGAAATGTTTAAACAACTTGAAGTCGAACTCGAAATGGAGCAGGCTATGGAAAAGCTAGAAGAACTTGCTAAAGAACAGGAAGAGCTTGCCGAAGAAACAGAAAAAAACACCGACGAAGCAAAACAAGAAGAACTAGAAAAAAAGCAAGAAGAACTGAACGAAAAATTCGAAGAATTAAAGAAAGATGTCGCCAAAACAGAAGAGAAAAACGAAGAACTAGAAAATCCACAAGATCTCGGTGATCCACAAGAAGAGATGGAAGACATCATGAAAGATATGAAGGAAAGTTCTGATGCTATGAAAGAAATGCAGAACAAAGAAGCTTCTGAAAAACAGAAAAAAGCCGCTCAAAAAATGAAAGATATGGCCGAGTCAATGCAAATGGACATGGACAGCGGTCAGATGGAACAAATGGAGGAAGATATGGAGGCTTTACGCCAACTACTCGAAAACCTGATCGGTATTTCTTTTGAGCAAGAAGATCTAATTGCAACTATTGGCAAAACTAGTATCAATACGCCTCGTTACGTAGAGCTGGTACAGGACCAGTATAAAATTAAAGATGATTTCAAATTAGTAGAAGATTCTTTACAAGCCCTTAGTAAACGCGTACATCAAATTGAATCTTACGTAACTGAAAAAGTAACGGATATTAAATCAAATATGAAAACTTCTCTGGATGATTTAGAAGAAAGAAAGAAAACCGAAGCCAGCGAACACCAGCAGCGCACCATGAAAAATGTAAACGACTTGGCGTTAATGCTCAGCGAAGTGATGAACCAAATGCAACAACAAATGGCCAGTATGATGGCCGGCGACCAGATGTGTGATAATCCTGGCGGGAAAGGAAAAGGAAAAAAGGGGAAAGGAAAAAAAGGGGGTGAACCCAAAGATAAAATGTCTGAAGGCCAAAAAGGTATTGGTGACCAGCTCAAACAAATGAAAGATGCGATGGAACGAGGTAAAGGTGGTTCTAGTAAAGAATTTGCTCAAATGGCCAAAAAACAAAAGGCACTCCGCAAAGCTTTACAAGAAAAACAGCGGGCCATGCAGGAAAAAGGACAGGGCGATAAGCAAATGCAGGAAATTGTGGACCAAATGAATAAAACAGAAACTGATCTGGTAAATAAGCGCCTTACCAATGAGATGCTAGAAAGACAACAGGAGATCATGACCCGACTACTAGAAGCTGAAAAAGCCGAAAGAGAACGCGAATACGATAACAAACGTAAAGCCGAAAGAACGGCTGAAAAAGAAAGAAAGATGCCTCCTTCTCTGGAAGAATACATCAAAAAACGCGAAGCCGAAATCGACGCTTATAAGGCTGTTTCACCAGAATTAAAGCCATATTATAAGTTTTTAGTAGAAGAATACTTCAAATCCTTGAAAAATCAATAAAATAGTAGCAATTTAGTCCAACAAACAGACTAAAAATCTCGTAAAACTATCTATAACCATTACCCTTAGTTTTATGAAAGTCTATTTCCTGGACCAGAGAAAAACCATTGATGTGCTAACCCTGCTTTCTCATCCGAAAAATATTGCTCGCGTAGAACCCTACGTGGAAACGGTCTTTCGTCAGTATCAACTGAGTGCTGACATGTACGGCAATATTCTAATCAGCCTTACAGAAGCGGTTACCAACGCTATTTTGCATGGCAACGGGAGAGATGAATCAAAAAAAGTATCCGTTTCTATCAAAAAGTATAAAAATAAACTAGGCTTTATCATTTCTGACGAAGGAAATGGATTTAATTTTGGCCAGCTTCCAGATCCTACTGCTCCAGAAAATATTCTCCAACTTGGTGGTCGTGGTGTCTTCTTAATGAGACAATTAGCGGATCAGGTCTTATACCATGATAACGGCAGTACAGTAGAAATCCAATTTAACATATGAGTAATCAAGGTATTCATTACTATAATGAGGACTCAACCTTTAAACTGGAACACCCCCATCTTATCAGTCACTGGATCAAATCTGTTTTTTCTGAAGAAAATTGTGACTTTGTTCTGCTTAATTTTATTTACTGCAGTGATACATATTTGCACGAATTAAACATGAAATATCTCCAACACGACACACTCACCGATGTGATTACGTTTGCTTATAGCAAAACACCCATTGAGGGAGATATTTTTATCAGTGTTGACCGAGTTACCGAAAATGCTAAAAATTACGGTGTAGATACACTTACCGAACTCTACCGAGTGATGGTCCACGGGGTTCTTCATCTAATCGGTTACAACGATAAAAGCAAAGAAGAGCAAGAACTTATGCGAAATATGGAAAATAAATACTTGCTTTTATTAAATTTGGCCCCTAATTAGATTCTAACCATTCATTATTCTACCAATTTAATCCATTAGTGGCACGTTTATAATGCCAAATCATACAAGTTGCAGTACCGACTTGACTTAAATTTTTATTATGAAAATCCTTAAATTTGGTGGTTCTTCCGTTGCAAAGCCGGAAAGAATAAAAAATGTTATTAATATTTTAAAAACCTACGATGCGCAAGACGAACGGTTCGCCGTCGTTTTTTCCGCCTTTGGAGGAGTTACAGATCAGCTAATTGAAATGAGTCGGCTCGCAGAAGAGGGAAATTCCTCCTACGAAACAGTCTTTAACAAATTCTCAGATCGGCACCGTGAAGCAGTTAAGGTTTTATTGAATGCACCGCTCCAAAATGAAGTTCTAAAAGAACTCGAAGAGAATCATGCAGTTTTAAAAAATCTGCTGCACGGTATTCTGTTAGTTCGGGAAGCTTCTACTCGTACAATGGATTATGTATTGAGTTTTGGCGAACGAAATTCTTGCTTCATTATCAGCCATGCTCTAAATCAGGAAGGGATCGATGCACATTATTTAGATGCTCGAAAAATTATTAAAACGGATAGGAATTTTGGATCAGCAAAGGTAGAGTTATCCAATACTTATCAACAAATTAAAAATTATTTTGCCGAGAATTCCGGTATTCATATTACTACTGGATTCATCAGTGCTGCCAAAGGTGGCTTAACTACGACCCTCGGTCGTGGCGGATCAGATTATACCGCTGCTTTACTAGCTGCTGGACTCAACGCCAGTCTGATTGAAATTTGGACCGACGTAAATGGGGTACTCACTGCGGATCCCAGAAAAGTTAAATCCGCTTTTACCATTCCGGAAATGACTTACGCCGAAGCTATGGAAATGTCTCATTTTGGTGCCAAAGTCATTTATCCACCAACACTCCAACCCGCTCTTTCCAAGAATATTCCGCTAACGATTCGCAATACTTTTAATCCTGAATTTCCGGGAACGTTAATTTCTGATCACTCTTCAAAGAATGGGCATCCGGTCCGAGGAATTTCTTCAACCAGTAATATTGCCTTATTGACTTTACAAGGAGGGGGGTTATTTGGTGTACCGGGTATTGCCGCTCGTTTGTTTAATGCGCTGGCTCAGGCAGGAATTAATATTATCCTAATTACACAAGGATCTTCTGAACACTCGATCAGTTTTGCGGTACAGCCGCAGTTTGCCAGAAAAGCAAAAAAGCGAGTTGAATCGGCTTTCGAATATGAAATTCAAAGTAAGCTGGTTGATCCTGTTAAAGTAGAAGAAGATCTGTCGGTCATTGCCATTATTGGTGAAAATATGCGTTATCAGCCAGGTATCTCCGGTCGTTTGTTTCAGGCATTGGGTAAGAATGGAATCAATTGTATTGCCATAGCTCAGGGTTCTTCTGAGCTTAATATCTCGGTAGTTATTCCTCGTAGTGACGAGGGAAAAGCCCTCAATTCCTTACACGAATCCTTCTTCCTTTCTGATACGCAAGAGTTACACGTGTTTATGGTGGGAGTAGGTTTGATCGGATCTACATTAATTAATCAGATTAAAAAACAAACCGCTTTCCTAAAAGAAAAAAGACATCTGACAATAAAAATTGTTGGCCTGACCAATAGTAGAAAAATGGTTTTTTCTCCGGATGGAATTGATTTAGCAAACTGGAAAGAACAATTGGATAACAGCACCGAAAAAATGGTGTTGGATGATTTTGTTAAAAAAATGAAAACACTTAACCTTTCAAATACAATATTTGTTGATAATACTGCAAACGAAGAAATCGCTCAAAAATATCATGAAATTCTCGACGCCAGCATTTCTATTTCTACCCCTAATAAAATTGCTACGTCTTCGACTTATTTACAATATCAACAATTAAAAGCACTCGCCGAAAAAAGAGGAGTTCAGTTTTTATACGAAACAAATGTAGGTGCCGGTCTTCCGGTTATTTCTACTTTAAGAGATTTGATTGATAGTGGAGATGAGATTTTAAAAATCGAAGGGGTTTTATCCGGATCACTTTCCTATATTTTTAATTCTTTTGGTCCTGGTATGAAATTTAGCGATATCGTTAATCAAGCAGCCGAGCTTGGTTATACAGAACCAGACCCCAGAGTTGACTTGAAAGGGATCGATGTACGAAGAAAATTGATTATTCTCGCTCGGGAAACCGGATTACCACTAGAAGCTAAAGATGTTGATATTGAATCCATCCTTCCTGAAGCTTGTATCGCAGCAACAACAGTCTCAGAGTTTTTTGCTGAAGTAAAAAAAGCAGATAACTTTTTTGAAAAACGCCGAGCCGATGCGGCCACAGAAAATAAAGTATTACGAATGGTCGCAACTTTAGAAAATAATCAAGCTAGAATAAAATTAGAGTCTCTAGGATCAGATCATCCTTTTTATTCCCTTAATGGTAGTGATAATATGATTGTTTTTACGACTCAAAGGTATAAAGATCGGCCGCTAGTAATTCGTGGTCCAGGAGCCGGAGCGGAAGTAACCGCAGCCGGAGTATTTGCCGAAATTATCTCAATCGGCAATTCATTGCATTGATAATCAGTATATTATAAAATAATATTTTAATAATGAAAAGTGGAATAAAGGTTTTTGCTCCGGCTACAGTTGCTAATGTAGCCTGCGGGTTTGATATTTTAGGCTTTGCCCTGGAGAAGCCCGGTGACGAGATTATCGTCCGCTTCTCGGATACTCCTAACTTGCGAATTACTCGAATAACTGGATTGAAAGGCATGAAACTGCCTTATGAGGTAGAAAAAAATACGGCAGGATTCGCAGCACAACGTCTGCTTGATCACCTCGGAGAATCCAACCGGGGAATCGAAATGGAAATCCATAAAAAAATGCCTTTTGGTAGTGGTTTAGGGTCAAGTGCCGCTAGCGCCGTTGCTGGCGTCATGGCGGTAAACGAATTACTCCGTCGTCCCCTCACTAAAAGAGAGCTACTACGTTTTGCCGTCTTGGGAGAACAAGTAGCAGATAATGCTTATCACGCAGATAATGTTGCTCCTTCTTTACTGGGCGGAATGATCTTTATCCGAGATAATCCTACACTGGATGTTCACAGAATTCCAGTACCAAATGGATTATACGCTGCCGTAGTTTATCCACATATAAAAATTCTGACCAAAGATGCCCGCTCCGTACTCAGCGATCAGGTAACGCTTAAACAGTCTATTACACAAAGTGGAAATCTGGGAGGATTGATTATAGGGCTTACTACAGGGAATCTGGATTTAATCAGTCGTTCTTTACAGGATATAATAATTGAACCACAGCGTGCTAAACTAATTCATGGTTTTTATGAAGTTAAAGAAGCAGCTTTGCAGGCTGGTGCTATGGGTTGTAGTATATCCGGAGCAGGTCCTTCTATTTTTACGCTTTGTGCGAATAGTTTAATTGCCGAAAATGTTGGCAAGGCCATGCAAACCGTCTTCAATAAAAAGAAAATACATAATCAACTTTTTATTTCCCGTATCAATCAGGAAGGAGCCGAATTATGTTAGTTCTCCACAATGTTGGTAATTACCAACAATCATTCAATACTTTAAGTACCATTCTATAAATATCACATTATGCAGCTTTACAGTACCAAAAACAAGAAAAATCTTGTGACCCTTAAAGAAGCGGTAATGAAAGGGCTACCAGACGATAATGGTCTTTTTATGCCGAAAAATATTCTTCCGCTTCCTGATCGTTTTTTCGAAGCGCTTTCCAGGATGAGTTTCGTTGAAACAGCTCAGGCCGTCGTAACTCATCTAATTGGAGATGATATCCCTCCAGCGGCGCTTAGTCAGCTCGTTGAGGAAGCTTTTAACTTTCCGGTGCCGTTGGTACAAATTGATGAGAAAACGGCTGTATTAGAGCTCTTTCACGGTCCATCCTTAGCTTTTAAGGACTTTGGAGCTCGTTTTATGGCTCGTTTGATGGGATATTTCAATCAAACAGAAAATGAGCGTCTCATTATCCTCGTAGCTACTTCTGGTGATACAGGAGGCGCGGTAGCTTCTGGGTTTTATAAGACTCCTGGAATTGAGGTAGTTATTTTATATCCTAGCGGAAAAGTTAGTCCCTTACAGGAAAAGCAGCTTACTACCCTTGGACACAATATTACAGCCCTGGAAGTAGATGGCACCTTTGATGATTGTCAGGCAATTGTAAAAGAGGCTTTTTTAGATAAGGCGCTCAATCAACAACTGCGTTTAAGCTCTGCTAACAGCATTAATATCGCTCGCCTTATTCCACAGTCTTTATACTACTTTGAGGCCTACAAACAGCTTCAAATTGCGGGTAATACCCTACCAGTAGTATTTTCTGTTCCTTCGGGGAACTTTGGAAATTTAACTGCTGGTATTCTCGCAAAAAAAATGGGCCTTCCTATTGAGCATATAATCGCCGCCACCAATCTAAATGATATTGTGCCACATTACCTCAATACAGGTCAGTATGAGCCCAAAATGAGCGTGAGAACGATCTCAAATGCTATGGATGTAGGAAATCCCAGTAATTTTGCTAGACTCATGGATCTTTATCAAAAGGAACAATGTCACACGTGTGACATGATGGGTCAGGATATTAAAGGATATGCTTTCGATGATGATAAAACTAAAAAAGCGGTCAAACATATTTATGAGGAATTTCAATACTTAATGGATCCACACGGTGCAGTTGGATATTTGGCGCTAAAAGAGTATCAGCAGATTTATCCTGATTCGATTGGTGTTATTCTGGAAACGGCTCATCCTGCAAAATTTATAGAAGAGGTAGAAAATATTTTAAATACCAAAATAACAATCCCAGAGCGTTTGGCTAAATTAGCTAAGGAACCCAAATCTGCTATCAGTATCTCCACGGATTACAAAGATTTTAAAGCATGGATTAGTAAGCATGACTTTTAATTTTACCTTAATCTTTAATAAAGAAGCCTATGTCACACGTGTGACATAGGCTTCTTTATTAATCTGAAATATCTCAGTGAAAATATCTGACTTTATTTAGCTCTCTGAATAAGTCTAACTAGGATAGTTTAAAATAGTTCTTTTTACCAATAACCTGCTTACTAATCAGGTATGTCCGCTGGAAATTGATAAACTTATTCCAAATATTTTTAAATAGCTATACTTATTTTTAAATTAAAAGAAGTATGTTATAGCGCCTAATATTAAGCTACTTTATGGGGCGCAAGTTCATTTAAAAATGTAGCCAAAATTTTATTAAAGTCATCAGGCTTCTCCATCATGGGCGCATGACCACAATTTTTCACAAAATACAATTGTGAATTCTCAATATGCTCATGAAATTTTTCCGCTACAAATGGAGGTGTTACAGAATCTTCGCTTCCCCAAACTAATAAAGTAGGAGCAGAAATTAAATGTAACTTATCGCTCAGATTGTGACGAACTGCAGATTTTGCAGTAGCGATAACCCTAATAGCTTTATTACGATCATTTACAATATCGTATACTTCGTCTACCAACTCCTTACTAGCGATCTCAGGATCGTAAAATATATCTCTGGTTTTATTTTTAATAAATTCATAGTCTCCCCTTTTCGGAAAAGTTGATCCAAGCGAATTTTCAAATAAACCAGAGCTACCCGTCAGAATGATAGAATTTATTTTTTCAGGTTTCGCGATACTATACAATAAAGCAATATGGCCACCAAGCGAATTTCCTAAAATATTCACCCGTTCCATTTTCTTGAATTCCACAAAATCTGAAACGTGATCCACCAATACTGATAGAGAAACTTTATGAATCGGAGAATCAAGAATAGGAAGTATAGGAACGACGACATTAAACGATTTTGAAAAATGGTCGATGATAGAAGAAAAATTACTCAATGCTCCAAATAGCCCATGAAGTAATAATAATACTTCACCATCTGGGTTTGATTCAAGGTACCTAAATTCACCTTCTTCTTTAATTGTTAAATCCATTGATTTTGATAGATGTTTGATCTGACAATAAATATAAATATTTATCCCAGTAGGATACGACTATTTTGGTAATATGTTTTAAAATCCTTGTTTTACTAACTTTTCCACTACTTATTAACATTTGTTAATTTGAAAGCTATATTTATAATTTGAGACACGATTTTTTCATCAGAAAATCAAAGATTTTAACAAATAAGACTAGTTTATCCACATTGTATCCTTAAAGTAGTTAAAATGAAAAATATTATACCCTTTTTCAGCCTTATCCACAAAGTTATCCACAGTTTTATAAAAAAAGGTGTGTTTTATTGAGAGAACGGTAAATATAATATAAACTATTGACAATCAAACAGTTATAAATAAAAATACATATGTAAATCGCCTAAAAGCAGGTATTTAAAAGATTATCTATAGTTATTAACAACTTATCCACACTACTTTAAGATTATTGGTGGATTACGAAACTGATAACAGATATAAAGCATATTTATAAGTAGTAAAAGAGCGACAACTTGATGTAATGAAGCATATATTACAGGTACTTTCCCAAAACAATTAATAAGTGTCAAAATACCTAATGAAATTTGTGTTATTAACAGGGTTATCAACAATTGGGTAGCATTTTTTAGTTTTTTGAATTGAGGTAATTTTTTCTTGATTCTGATCACTAATAAAACAATTAACCCAGTCAATAAATAAGCAGTACCGCGGTGAAAAACCTGCACCCATGCCTTTGGAGCCGCTACCTGCTCGTAATTGATCAAATTATCCATTCCGATGCCACTACTCATCAATGCTCCTAAAAGTCGCTCCCCTTCGACAAAAAAGGGAAAATAAGGGTGAATAAGTCCTGCTCGCATCCCAGCCATCAATCCACCAAGCAAAATCTGTATAACCAACACACCGGAAGTAATCCAGGCAAAGCGCTTTAACCACGCGCCTCCTACTGCAAAACCATCTTCTTGGTGACTTCGCAGCCAAGTCCAAAACAAATATCCGAATAATAGCGTAGCAATTCCTAAATGAGTCATCAACTTATAAGCGCTCACCCAGGTGCGATTATCTTCATTGAGCCCACTGGCTACCATGATCCAGCCAAATGTAGCTGCTACGGAGGCAAGAAGTATCACCACACCGAGCCGTTTTAATAACCAACCTGGCATCCACTTTTTATACAAAAAATAAAAAAATGGAATAATGAAAACAAGTCCCATTAAACGCGCCCACAAACGGTGAAAATATTCCCAGAAGAAAATAACTTTAAATTCAGACATACTCATATCTCCATGCAAAGATTCGTATTGACGCTTGGCACTGACTTTATATTTCTCAAAAGCAACTTCCCACTCCCCCGCATTGAGCGGCGGTAAAGTTCCCTGAATAACCGCCCACTCAGTAATCGATAATCCTGAATCCGTTAAACGTGTGACGCCACCAATAAATACTTGAAAAAATACCATTACCAATCCAATCACTAACCACCAACGCACCACCCGATGAACCTGCCTGGTATGCTGTCGTTCCAATATTACCGCATCTTCCATAATTGCTGAATTTTAAGCTTTTGCAAAAATAATCCGAAATTTAAGTTCCTAAGATTTTTCTTTCCCTGATTGTTGTTAATTATAATTATTATAAAATTTTTTAAAAATGCCCTCATCATCAGGGGTGTTAACTTGTAGAGAAAAAAGCGCTATTTTTCTTTGATACTGAGTTATTAAAAATTTAAGTCTCCTTACTAACATTTGACAAACACCATAGTTGCCTTTAAATCAGTTATTTACAATTTTATGAACATTGTGTGGATAGCTTTCTAACGGAATAAGTTTTTTGTCAACTTAATCGGACAACTCTCTTTTCGATGTCAGTAACTAGTGTTGAATTCCACAAAAAACGATTACTTAGATAAATATTAATATATTTTAAAAAATTATTGTTAGCCAATGTTGATAACATAGGTAGTTTTTAACCTATTATTCCACAAAGAGTGTTAACTTCGGTTTTTATAACGTCCTGATTTAATTGGACTTATATAATGGTTTTAATACCCTTGTTTAGAACTTTTCATCATTAATCCAATATTTAAGCTATGTGTAGTCGCTTTTCCTTTGTTGCTACCCAGGAAGAAATCGAAAGTAAGTTTGGCGTAAGCCTACAAAATCCATTGCGGTCCAGTTATAATATAGGTCCAACGCAACATGCTTATATCATCACCAATGATAACCAAAACAGATTACAATACGTAACCTGGGGGCTGATACCTAGTTGGTCAGAAACCGGACGTAATACTGGAAGACTTATCAACGCACGAAAAGAAAATATTGGCGGCCAGACTTCTTTCAGAATTCCAATCAGAAAAAAACGTTGTCTGGTACTTGCGGATTCATTTTATGAATGGCGACAAGATGGAATTAATAAAATTCCCTATCGGATAAAATTAAAATCGGGTGAATTGATGGTGATGGCAGGAATCTGGGATGAATGGAGTGATGGTCAATATGGTTTAAAAAGTTTTTCGATTATTACTACGGACGCTAATCAGGAGATGAAACCGATTTTTTCCAGAATGCCGGTACTACTGCTCAATCCCGAATCTCAAAAGCAATGGTTATCCGAAATGGATATTGTCCAAACGGTGGATATGCTTCAGACGCCACCTAATGATACCTTATATATGTATCGAGTTTCTAAAAAAATTAATGAGCTGAGTTATAATAATGTATTACTGCACAAAAATCTGATTTCGTGAGAGTTGTCATTCAGCGTGTCAGTGAAGCATCCGTTACCATTGACCAAAAAATAAAATCTAAAATCGGGGCTGGGTTATTAATCTTATTAGGTATTGAACCTGATGATCAAAAGGAGGATATTCTTTGGTTGATAAAAAAGATTTCGAATCTACGGATTTTTCCAGATGAAAATAAAGTTATGAACAAATCAATTGTGGATAAAGCACTTGAAATGTTAGTAATTAGTCAATTTACTCTTTTTGCGAGTACAAAAAAAGGTAATCGACCGTCTTATATTCGCGCAGCTCGTCCGGATGTTGCCATTCCACTCTACGAATCCTTCGTTAAAAATCTTCAACAAGTGAGTCAATTAACGGTAGAAACCGGAACCTTTGGGGCGGATATGAAAGTGAAGTTAGTTAATGACGGACCAGTAACGATTTGTATGGATTCAAAAAATAAAGAGTAAATGAAAATTGCGGAAGCACAAAAAATAGTAGACGAGTGGATCAACTCAATTGGGATCCGTTATTATAATGAACTTACCAATACGGCTATTTTGACCGAAGAAGTCGGGGAAGTAGCGCGCCTCATGGCTCGAATGTACGGCGAACAATCTTTTAAAAACAAAGAGGCGGCAGCATCTGCTCCCCAGGATTTGGCGGATGAGATGGCGGATGTATTATTTGTTCTGATTTGTTTGGCTAACCAAACGGGAATTGATTTATCAGAGGCATTGGTAAAAAATCTGGAGAAAAAAACGAAAAGAGATCGGGACCGTCATGCCAATAATAAAAAACTTAGGGATTAGCATCCTTCTTCATTTCTTTAATTATTTCGTCTGTAACTTCGTTGGTCTCAATAATTTGCGCCTCTTCTACATCAGTGGGGCTTTTTGAAGTAACACTGTCCGTGACCGTTTGGTAGCGAAAAGGAGAATTAGCCTGATGTAACCTAACCAGTCGAATAGCAAAATATAGACTGATGCACAAGGTTAAGGTGGCAAAAACCATCAGCCAGTCGTAATATTCTTGTAAAATAAAAAAGTCGTACAGACCGTGTATGACGGCTGCCAAAAAAACACCAGTCGCAATTAATATAATTTTTCTTCCATTAGAAAATTTTGCCAATCCAACATAATATCCCATAAATACACCAAAAACAGCGTGCGCCGGTACGGCAGTAAATGCTCGGAGTACCGTAGTCTCTAACCCGAAACGATCTGCATAAATAATATTTTCCAACGTCGCAAAACCCATCGATATCATGACCGAATAAACGATTCCATCCAACGGTTCGTTAAACGCACGGCGTGGATAAGCATACCCTATTAAAGCTACAAATTTAGCCAGCTCTTCGGTAAGACCCACGACCACAAAAGAAAGTAAAATCAATTTGCCCAGATGACCCGGTTGGTTTAATCCAAAAGATTCACCGTAGGCTTCCAGCTGCATCGCTGGAAAAGTAACCAGCATACCTAAAATAAAACAAATAATTAATTGCCAGTGAGATTCTTTGTCATAACGATCTATCCGATAAATAACAAAGCAAATGATTAAAGCGGGAGCCACTGCCAACGCCACTAAAAATGGATTCATGCGTTAAAGATAGGATACGTGAGTAAAAAGGTCAAGCGTTGAATGAATAGTATCGAAGAATAGTTGTTTTAATTTAATTTTAAAAGGTTGAACTTTCCTGGCAATGGTTGATAAATTCACGTACCATTTCAGCTGTTTTTTTAGGTTGTTCAAACATGCCCATATGACCCACGTCAGGCAAAATATGAACTAAAGATTTAGAGGCAAGAGTTGTTTGTTCTAAGGCTCTTTTTTTATCTATTGTTGTATCTTTTTTACCAACAATAAAATGAACGGGACAAGCTATTTTAGCCAAAGTTTCGCTGTGATCATTTCGGTCTCGCATTGCTTGTTGTCCACAAATCAAGCCCTCTACCGGAAACCTGCTGGCACGATAAATAAGATTGTTTACCAAAAAATTATTGAATCGGGCAAATCCCGCTGGGAATAATTTAGGGATCAGTTGCTTGGCGTAATGGGCCGCTCCATTACGTTCTAAAAAATCAATACTCTTATTACGGGAGGCTTTTTGGAGATCTGTATCGGCATAAGGATGGGTATGAAATAAACCTAGACCAGTGAGGGATGCAGGATATTTTTCGGCGAAAGCCAAGCTGATATATCCACCCATACTATGACCAATCAAAATGGTTTTATCTATATTAAGTTCTTTCAAAACGGTCATGACCACCTTCGCCATCTCTGAAATTGAAATATCGGGAATTATTTCCGATTTGCCAAATCCGGGTAAATCAATGGTAATATATTTTGCGGAAGGTAACAACGGAATAAAATGATCCCACATTTGCTGATCTTCACAGTATCCATGTAATAATACCACTGGTTGTCCAGCACCAGATATTTGATATTGGATTGTTTTATTTTGGTAAAGGATCGAAGACATATTTTAATAAGGTTTATGATGGCCAGAAACTATATTCGAGAAAAAATCATCGTAAGCGGATGCAAAGATACGCCAATCATAATGATGAACGTAATTTTTTGTCTCAAAAGGACCTGGAGAGACTTTAAAATCATGTAGTACCCTTTTTATTTTAAAAAAAAGTTGCTCATCAGTACCGTCATAAAAATGTTTTTGGTGATGTTCTAGCGGAATGTGTGCCGGATAAGCCAGGCGATTGGGTAGAATGGGGTGAGTATTACAATAAATGGCTTCGACAATGCTACCACCAAAAAAATCCTGAATATTGGTGACGGGTAAAATATCGGCCCGCCAAAGCCATTCTGCGTAGGTAGCAAGATCTGAAGCGTACCCAAAATGTAGGATTTCTTCTTTCAGATAAGTTTTTGCTTCCACAAAAATCGGAGGAGATTGCTGGTAATTTTTTCCTAGGACAACCAATCTAAAATCAATTTTTCCTTTTTTTAATTGAAATAAAACCTCAAAAAAAGAAGTAGGATTTTTATCATATTCCCAACGGTGATTCCATAGAATAATTGGAATATCATTAGATTTTTCAACCTTATATTGATCGAATTTCTTTAAGTCCATTCCTAACGGTAAAACACTGGATTTATGCCGAATAAAATCTACCAAGTCCAATTCCTGAAAATCCGGAAACTGCCGTAAAAATGCTGGCAAGGCATTTAAAAAATCATCATGGTGATAATCAGAATTAAAACAGACCCAATCTGCGGCCAGTGCACTGGTGTAATTTAGAAAACCAATCTGATTATTACGTTCCATTTTTTTATCCGCATCGGCAGGCGACCAGGGATAGGTAATCTGATTTTCGTGAAAATAAATAACAACAGGAATCTCAGCAGTTTGATTTCTAGTCAGTGCCAGAAAGGTAGTCAGATCTAGCATATCAGTGACCAATAATAAATCCGGTTCAAAATCGAGTTCTTTCATTTGTTGTGCCAGACTCACGGCTCCACCGTACATTCGCCATTTCCAGTGACGACCGGGAAGACTTAGTATTTCCACATCATGTTGGCTAAACTGTTGGTAACCTTTGGCCCAGGCAGCATGACTTCCGACGAAAAATGGTTCTACTAATAATATTTTCATTCTGTAAAAGTAAAAAAATGACCATAATTTTTTTCTACCTTTACGTAGCACAAGCATTTTTATGACTTCTTTAAAAAATAAGAATACGGCGGACTCTCCTAATCAAAAAGCACTACGACGATTGTTCAAAAACAAAGCGGCTGTAGTGGGCTGTTTAGTCATTGGAATAGCTATAATTATTGCAATCTTAGGGTACACTATTTCACCCGACGATAGTCCTCAGGTAAATGAACAGATTTCTGCCGTAGCACTGGCGGACCCTGGATTTACCACTACTCTGCTAAAAATTCGAAAAAATACGGAAGTAGAAAAAAGAGGATTCTTGAAAAAGTTAGCTTATGGACAACCCAATCCCTACCAGCTGATCCCTATAAATCGCTACTCATTTCGGAATGATTCTATCCTGGTTGTGCGTTACGCCGGAGAAAATCCAGTAACCAACGAGGCGGTGGATGGACAGACATTAGGGGTGCCACTGGTGGAAGTTTTGTACGCTTTGTCTTACGACGAAAAATCTATTTTTAATAATAACGAAGTAACCTTCACGCGCTTGTCTGGTGAAAAATTTAAAGTAGAAATTGACGAATTGCAAGCACTAGTTAAAGAAAAAAATATTATAAATAAAAGCTTTATTCTCGGTACAGATAAATACGGAAGGGATATGTTGAGTAGACTTTTGTTAGGGGTAAGAATTTCGTTGTTAACTGGATTTATTGCCGTGATTATTTCGCTCACCATTGGAATTTTACTGGGAGCAATTGCTGGTTACTTGGGTGGAAGAATGGATGATGTAATTATGTTGTTGATCAATACGGTGTGGTCTATCCCTACGCTTTTACTGGTCTTTGCGATTGTGTTGGCATTGGGACGCGGAGTAGGGATTATTTTTTTAGCGGTAGGACTGACAATGTGGGTAGACGTTGCAAGAATAGTGCGTGGGCAAGTATTGGCTTATCGGAAAGTACAGTTTGTTGAAGCGGCTCAAGTGATGGGATTTTCGACGCAAAGAATTTTACTGAAACATATTATTCCAAATGTTCTAGGCCCAATCATGGTGATTGCGGCGGCTAATTTTGCCACGGCAATTTTAATCGAAGCCGGACTTAGTTACCTGGGGTTTGGAATTCAACCACCCAATCCTTCCTGGGGAACGATGCTCAATGAAAATTATGGATTTGCCATTGGTGGCAAGCCGTTTTTAGCCTTAATCCCAGCGCTAGCCATCATGATCATGGTCCTGGCTTTTAACTTGATTGGAAACGGATTACGAGACGCTTTAGATGTAAACCAACAAATATGATTCTCAATCCCTTAAACTGATAACTACTAATCAAATGGCAAAATTAACAAACCTCCGAAAGGAAATGTCGAAAATGGAATCTCTGGAGAGAGAGCTGCATCTCAAACAATTGCAAATTAATCGTCTCCTAAATATCACGCAGGCCATTAACAGTAATGTTTCAGATCAGGGATTATACGATATGTACAACTCATTTTTGAGTTGGGAGATGGGCATTAAAAAAATGGCATTGTATATCCAATCAGATAATGTATGGGAATGTATTTCTTATATTGGCATACCGAAAAAGATGACGGAAATGGATATTTCCTTAAAACTTACAGAATACGAGCGATTGAAAATGCTAGAGGGAAATGAAACACATGAATTGATTAAAGAATTTGATGTGGTCATTCCAGTGCTTCATAAAGAACAACCGATCGCTTATACGTTTATTGGTGGTTTTGAGGAAGACGAGGATATGTATAATAAGGTACAGTTCATTACCACGATTACCAATATCATCGCGGTGGCGATTGAAAATAAAAGGTTATTTAAACAACAAATTGAGCAAGAAAGATACAACCGGGAAATGGAATTGGCTGGAGATATGCAGCATCTGCTGATCCCCGATCATTTGCCTGATAATGAATTTTATCAGCTTGATAGTATTTATAAACCCCACCAAAGCGTGGGAGGGGACTATTTTGATTACGTAGAATTTGAGGACGGAACCCTGGTTTTTTGTATCGCTGATATTGCCGGAAAGGGATTAGCCGCCGCTTTGCTCATGGCTAATTTTCAGGCTAATTTTCACAGTATTCTCATGACTAGTACTAAGTTAGAGACTTTTGTCAGAGAATTAAATACTTCCCTGTTTCGGATTACCAAAGGAGATAAACATTTGACTTTTTTTATTGGCGTCTATAAACGTGACACCGGAAAATTAACCTATTGCAATGCAGGACATAATCCACCTGTCTTATTTTCAAAAAATAAAATGGATACGCTGAGAGAGGGTTGCACTATTTTAGGTTCTTTTCCTGAAATACCTTTTATGGATTTGGGAGAGGTATTAATTACCGAAGATACGACGATCTTAACTTATACGGACGGCTTGACCGATATGCAAAACGACGCGGAGGCTTATTTTGACGAAGAGGTTTTGCTGGAATTTGTCAAAGACAAAACGGCACTATCGGCCAAAGCATTTAATCAGGAACTGATGAATCGAATTGAAATTTTCAAAGGAAGACAGAATTATCCGGATGATTTCACCGTTTTGACTTGTAAAATATTTAAATAAAAAGCAACTTCACCCCAGGTCAGTTTGTTAAAGCAATGATGAAAGACAAAAACATAGTTGTATTATTTTCCTTTTTTCTCGGCATGTTTGGCGCACACCGTTTCTATCTTGGACAAACCAAGCTGGGTATCTTATATTGTGTACTCTCCTTAACAGGCATTTCTGTTTTATTACAAATCATAGATTTTTTCGTTTTCCTTTTTATGGATCAAAAAGTTTTTGATCTAAAATACAATTCCAAATACGTCGAATTACAGCGACGGGAAGAGATGGATGAAAGGGAAAATTACGAATACAATCGTCAACAGAATCGTCGATCTCGGCAGCATCGGGCCGAAGATTATCGTAATACTTCCGCGCCTCGCAATCGCAGACCGGCTGCTCAACGACCAGATTATAATAAAATGAATCCTTACAAAGCCAGTGGTATTCAACGGTATAAAGCCTACGAATACGAGGAGGCAATTGAAGATTTTCTAAAAGTGCTGGAGACAGAACCCAACGATATTTCTGTTCACTTTAATCTGGCTTGCGCCAATTCTTTGTTAGAGCAAAAAGAAGAAGCGTACTATCACCTTAACCGAGCCATAGAATTGGGATTTAAAGACTACCATCGTATCCGCAATCATGATGCACTCGCCTATCTACGCCTGCAGCCTGAATACGAAGCGCTGGAAAGTCGTGTGATGAATCCACGCAAAGCGGTAACCAAAAAGAAAGATATACTTTCTGATACGCCCAATTTATTAGAACAAATAAAGCAATTAGGCTCCCTACGGGAACGTGGCCTGCTGACGGAAGAAGAATTTGTTGCGCAAAAAAAGAAATTGCTCGGATAGTCGTATATTTGTGGTGCTCAATTTTATGAAATGAAAGACATTAACCCAGGTACTATATTTTTTCTATTTATCATTCTGACAGCGTTCGGTATGCCCGCACCACTGATGATTTTTGCATTTGTAGCATTTGTTATTTTTAAATCAGCTACCAATAATCAAAATCCAAATGGTAACGGTCCCCGAAATCAGCGGGATAATCGTCGCCGCGAAAGAGATTATAATCGTCGCAACCGCCAACCAGAATATCAACGCCCTGCTCGTCGGGATTACGAACGTCCTGCCAGTCGGCCTACGCCGAAACCTAAGAGCAATCCTTTCAAAAATAGTGGGATAGAAAAATATAAAGACTATGATTACGAGGGATCGATCGAAGATTTCAATAAGGCGCTACAGATTAATCCTAAAGATATTGCCGTTCATTTTAATTTAGCTTGTGCTTACTCTTTAACTGAACAAAAGGAGAAAGCCTTCGAACACCTGGACAAGGCAACCGCTTTAGGTTTTTCAGATTTTGGAAAAATAAAAACCCACGATGCTCTGGCTTATCTACGTATTCAGGATGAATTTGAAGACTTCGAAAAAAACAGATACCGAATCGGTGAGAAGAAACAGGAAAAGAACCCCGGAAACATCCTTGAAAGCCAAAACTTACTAGAGCAACTCAAAAAATTGGCGGAACTAAGAGAACAAGGACTCCTGACCGAAGAGGAATTTACCTTGCAAAAAAAGAGGTTACTAGGCTAATCAATTAGCTAATTTGTACATTAGCGAAAAATAATATCAATTTCCCTTTACAATTATCAACTTTAAGTGCACTTTTGGTACTGAAGAGAAAAAATTGTTATTCTGAACTTCAGACTGTAACTGTCAGCCATATTGCTATTTTTATTTAAATGTGCTTCTGACTCCAACAGTCGTGCATTTTTCTCGTTAAGTAAATGTATCTACAAATTTTTTACAATAACTTGATCCAAAACCTACCAGCGTGATTGCTAACAATCTTTTATCACAGACCATCGTCCCCCTTAGAACTTCGGATACCGGGGAAGACGCACTCAGTGTGATGAGTGATTTTTACGTCAAACACCTGCCGATTGTCAATAATACCGAGTTACTTGGATTAATTTCCGAAGACGATATTTTAGATCATGACGTCGAAGAAGCCGTAGGATCTTACAAATTGTCTATCAATCGACCTTACGTCAAAAGTAGTGACCACCTCTACGAAGTATTGCGACTGGTCAGTGATTACCAATTGACTACTATTCCGGTAGTAAATAACGAAAAAGAATATTTGGGCTTGATCTCTCAGGAAGACTTACTGCGATTTTTCGCCAGTGTTGGTTCTTTTAAGGAGCCTGGCAGCATCATTGTTTTAGAAATGAGTAAAAGAGATTATTCGTTAGCGCAATTGGCTAGAATTGTGGAAGACGAAAATTCGGTGATCCTCAGCACCTTTATCACTTCATCCGTTGATTCCACCTTGATCGATGTAACCCTGAAAATTAATCGCCCGGAAATTCAACGGATTATTGCTTCTTTCGAAAGATTTGATTTGCACGTCAAAGCCTCTTTTCAGGAAGCAGCCTATTTTGATAGCTTGCGGGATCGCTATGATTCTCTCATGTCTTACCTGAATGTCTGATCCAATTCCTTCCTCCCTTCTACGTCTTTTAATCTGGATCTCCCTCCTTTTTATAGTTGATAATGTATTTGCACAACTTGATTCTATTACCGTTTCCGAAATCATTTTGGAAGGTAATCGCAAGACAAAACGCCAAACCATTTTACGTGAAATGGATCTCAAGGAAGGGGATGTCATCGCAGTAACGGATCTATCAACGGTAATAGAAACAAATCGGTTACAATTATTAAATACCGGATTATTTATTTTGGTTAAAATAAATATAAAAGAATGGAATGAAAATTTTGGTAAAATCAAAATAGCCATAAATTTTCAAGAAAATTGGTTTTTTTATCCCGCTCCTATTTTTGAATTAGCAGATCGGAATTTTAATGTCTGGTGGGTAGAACAGAATCGGTCACTACGTAGGGTCAACTACGGTATGCGTTTTTATCATATTAATTTAACGGGTAGAAGAGATCGGCTAAAAACCGTTGTTCAATTCGGGTTTACCCGAAAGTACGAAATCAGCTACACGCTACCCACCATTGGTAATAATCCTAATTTAGGAATTGTAGGTGAAGCTTTCTTTGCCGAAAATAAGGACATTGGCTATAAAACAGTCAATAATCGCCTGCTTTTTCAACGTTTTGAAGATAATATTTTATTACGTCGCTTCCGCATTGGTGGTGGTATATCTTACCGAAAAGGCATTTTTCAATATCATACTGCCAAGATCAATTTTCACCGAAATACCATCGACGATTATGTCATTCGAGAACTCAACGATAAGTATTTTCTGAATGGAGATACTCGGCAGCAACTTTTCTATTTTTCTTATAATTATACTTTTGACAATCGGGACTTTAAACCTTATCCGTGGAAAGGTCAGATGTTAAGCGTAAGTTTTGAAAAAGAAGGTTTTGGTATTTTTAATGATCGAAATGGAATGTATCTGACAACAACTTACGCAAAATATATTCCTTTTACTAAGAAAATTGGTCTGGAAGCTATCGCTAAAACCCGGATCGCATTATTGCGAGGAACACAGCCCTATAATAATTATTGGGCGATGGGATACGAAGAAGATTTTCTAAGGGGATATGAATTCTACGTAATTGATGGATTGGATTATTTTTATTTAAAAACCAGTCTGCGTTTTCAGATTTTTAATAAAGAAATAAACTGGGGTAATCTGATGCTGATACCGCAGTTTAAGGTGATGCCTTTTCAAATCTATCTAAGCCTCAATAATGATGTAGGAATTGCCAATGATACCCAATTTACAGATATTAATTTTCTGGGTAATCGTTGGTTGTGGGGCGGCGGTCCGGCCCTGGATTTTGTTTTTTATAATGATAAAATCATTCAGTTTCAATACAGTTTCAATCAATTAGGAGAAAATGCCCTATTTTTACATTACAAATTCAATTTCTAATGCAAATAGTCGTTTTTAGTAAGCAATTAAAAGACAAGGATATTCCAGCAGTTCAGGAATTCTTTGATATCCTACATGAAGAGGGAATCAATGCTTACCTTAATGACCCATTTTTTACTAAAGCAAAAGAAAAGTTGACCCTTCAGCAGGATATTGGAAAGTTTGAAGGCTACATAGATTTTCGAATGCGCAAATTTGATTACGTGATTACCCTTGGTGGTGACGGAACAATCCTAAACGTCATTACTGAAATTAGAGACAGCCAAGTTCCTATTTTGGGAATCAATTTGGGACGATTGGGTTTTTTAGCAGATATTGAAAAAACACAGATAAGAGCCGCCATAAGTTTATTGCAAAAAGGAATGTACAAAATAGACGAACGCCAGCTACTCTATCTGGAATCCAATTTGCCACTACACGGAGATATTCCCTTTGCACTCAATGATTGTACGCTTCTAAAGCGGGATACCTCTTCGATGATTACGATCCATACTTACGTTAATGGTGCTTACCTCAATTCTTACTGGGCGGATGGAATAATTATTTCTACGCCAACGGGTTCTACTGGCTACTCCCTGAGTTGCGGTGGTCCGATTATTTTTCCCGGTTCCGGTAATTTTATCATTACACCAGTTGCGCCCCACAACCTGAATGTTCGGCCTATTGTGCTTCCGGATACCTCGGTTATTTCTTTTGAAGTAGAAGGTCGAACCGATAATTTTCTCTGCACGATGGACTCCCGCTTTGAGACGGTTACGTCGGATCATCAACTGGCGGTCCGAAAATGTGATTTTACCATAAACCTTATTCAATTAGAGAACCAAAGTTTTTTAAAAACTATCCGGGGAAAACTTGCTTGGGGTGTAGACAACCGGAACTAGTATAGTGGCTATTCTACCAAAAAGGCGAAGCAAGATTTAGCGTTCATTCTAAAATCATATTTGTTTAGAAATATGTTATCTGCTTCGTTCAATCTGCTGTCAGGCAGAATTAAAAGAGAGCAAATAGCCAACGGCTAAAAGCTAAAAGCAAAAAAATATGATCATCACCCTTCATCATCAGAATCAGGCCTACGAGGCGGACCTTTCTAAACCCCACGATATTTCTATCCCCTTTTTACCCGGTAGCCGGGGAGTAAACTGTTTTTACGCTCCACCAGTAAAGATTACTCCAGTTATTGCGGGCGATTTTATTGGTGATACTAAAAAAGGAGGGCTGGTAAATTTCAAAAATGTTAAATTTAATCCACATGGAAATGGAACTCACACGGAATGTGTCGGACATATTGCGATCAAAAAATATTCGATTAATGCATCTTTGAAGAAATTTCATTATCTTGCTAGAGTAATTAGCATTTCCCCCGAAACGATAAAAAATGGAGACCAGGTAATTACCTATCGTCAAATAAAAAAGTTGGAAAAACTGATTACAACGGAGGCACTAATTATTCGAACATTACCGAATCTACCCACTAAAAAGCAGCAAAAATATTCAGGTAATAATCCACCCTATATAGATCACCAAGCAATTCACCTTTTAGTAGAGCGAGGGATACAACACTTATTGGTAGATCTGCCTTCCGTAGATCGGGAAGAAGACGATGGAAAATTGCTAGCACACAAGGCTTTTTGGCAGTATCCGTCACTGGTACGTAAAAATGCCACTATTACGGAGCTAATATATGTCCCAAATAAAATCAAAGACGGTTTATTTTTGTTAACCATTGGAATAGCTCCTTTTGACCTGGATGCTACTCCCTCAAAACCCCTGCTTTATAAATTAAAGGCAAATTAAAAGCGTTAATAACGAAACGATCCTTTACGAATATTACAAATTTATCTGAAATGCGACAGACCGAAGATTCATTTTATTATTCCAGAGTTTATCAGGAATTTAAAGGTATTGAACAAAGCGAATTTCGCAATATCGTTCGGTTTTTCGAATCCCGTACGGACGAAATCGTGCACCTGGAATTCAATGAATATTTTGAATTACTATTAACCTACGCCGAAGCCTTGTTTGAAATTGGTACGTACCACAGCTTTCTTGCCGTGGCAGATCAGGCGATCGCGATTATTATCGAACAAAATATAAAATACTATCATGGAGAGGATGTCTTCTTCAACATTTTATTTAAGAAGGCCGCCGCACACTACAATTTAATGGAGTATGATAAAGCAAGACATATTTTACAGGAGTTGATTAAAATGGATAGTGCGAATGAAATAACGGTTCGCTTTCTCAAAAAATGCAGCCGGCAGGAAAAGCCAGGCTACCTCAAATCCACTAGAGCCATTAGTGTATTTTTATTTTTACTCACTGCCGGAATCATTGCACTAGAGCTTTGCTTGGTCAGACCTTTTTTCAGCACTTATATTGAATTAATAGAAATCGTTAGAAATTTAGTCTTTGGTGCAGGATGGATCATCTTAATTGCGGGAGACCTGTTTTTCCGCTGGCGCGTCAATAATCAGGTTAATAAATTTGTAGTTTCTGTAAAAAAGAAAAAGAAGGAAAGCCTCGTAAAAGAGATGGTCTGAGTTTATAATAAACCTAATTATTTTTTGCGTGAAAACCCATTGTCCCTCGAAAACGTTTTTCTAGCTCTGTCATAGCGAAGGTATCCACGAGTTCGTAACTTAATATAAAATTATCGTCTACTTTTTTTTCGTAATAAATTAAGCCGAGACCTTTTGCATAAATTTCTTTTCCATCATACTGTTTTTCCCAGTGACCATTATTAAAATCATCAACCAATTCTTTTAATTCAAATACGACACAATCGTATTGTTTACCTTGAAACTCATAAGTGGTTTTTCCTCGGTAGCGTCGGTTCTTAATGACGGTAGTACTGATTTCGGGCGTTTCCTGAAAAGTCCATTTCAGATGCGTTAAGAAAACACCGCCGGAGTCTCTTACTTCGAAAGGAAATGCTGTAGCACTCTTTATTTCTCCCGGAATTTGCGTTTGAAAACCTAGGGAATCCACACCGTATAAAAAATAATCTTTAATTACGGAACCATTGACGATAATCTCTTCGGTGGTAAATTGTCTGACGATAAAATTATGATCATAATAATTAGCCGTCAAATAGTCTATCGAATCCGTATAAATACTTCGGAAATACCAGTATTCTTCGGGAAGGGTATCTGTACTTGTTGGTTGATATTCATAAACTACTCCCCGTTCTAAAGCGTTGAGTGGATAATAATAATTACCAATATCTTGGACTTTATTTGAACCGCAACCCAATTGGAAACCTACCATGGATAGCATTATCAAAGAGAAGAGTAAACGCATGTAAATTGTTTTTAATAAATAAAAAATGTCAGATTAGGCATAAAATAAAGATTCTGGCAGCAGAATTAACGATAAAATGCCAAAATGACGCATAAAAATAGCAATTATCGTAATGGTATGAAATATGACCTATAGACGCCATACAATTGCTTATCTTTGCAACTTCACATTTTAGAAGAATAAATTATGTTTAAATCCATCACAAAACTTGTTGGTAAAATATTTGGAACCAAGTACGAGAAAGACGTGGCAAATTATACGCCTATTGTCGATGAAATCAATGAATTGGTTGAATCTTACCAAAACCTTAGTCACGACGACCTTCGTAATAAAACCTTGGTTTTTCGGGAGCGTATCGCCGAGCACCTCAAAGGAATCGACGAGGATATTAAAAATGCTGAAGCGGAAGCACGTAGCACCAAAGATATCCACGAGAAAGAAGAACTTTTTAAGGAAATTGATAAATTTAAAGAGGAGCGAGATAAACATTTGGAAGAGATTCTGAAAGAAATTCTCCCAGAAGCTTTTGCCGTGGTAAAAGAAACCGCTCGCCGATTTAGCGAAAATGAAAATATCGTGGTATCAGTTACGGATCACGATCGTGAAATGGCCGCTTCCCGAAACTATATCATCATAGATGGCGATAAAGCTACCTGGAAAAATCGCTGGATGGCCGCCGGAGGCGAAATCGTCTGGAATATGATCCACTACGATGTACAGCTTATCGGTGGAATGGTACTTCATGATGGAAAAGTCGCAGAAATGGCTACGGGGGAAGGTAAGACCTTAGTCGCCACCCTGCCCGCTTACCTAAATGGACTTAGTGGACTAGGCGTACACGTGATTACGGTAAATAATTATTTGGCACTTCGTGATAGTGAATGGATCGGACCCATCTTTGAATTCTTATACCTCACCGTAGATTGTATTGATAAATACCGTCCACATTCGCCTCAGCGGGTAGCGGCTTATAAAGCGGATATTACCTACGGAACAAATAACGAATTTGGTTTTGATTACCTGAGAGATAATATGGTGCAATCTGCTGGCGAACGTGTACAGGGTAAGCACCATTTCTCGATGATTGATGAGGTGGATTCTGTCTTAATTGATGATGCACGAACGCCACTAATCATTTCTGGTCCAGTGCCAAAAGGAACGGAAGAGCAAGAATACGAAGTGCTGAAACCAAGAGTAGAAAAATTAATTAATGCTCAGAAACAATTAGCGACTAAATATCTGGCGGAGGCTAAATCCTTGATTAAGGATAATATCATGGGGGTTCACGAAGGGGAAGCGGGAATGTCTTTGTTGCGTGCTCATCGGGCAATGCCTAAATATCGGCCTTTGATCAAATTTTTGAGTGAAGAAGGAAACAAGGTGTTGCTGCAGAAAACGGAAAATCACTACATGCAGGAGCAATCTAAAAATATGCATATTGTAGACGAACCTTTGTTATATACCATCGAAGAAAAAACGAGAAGTATTGACTTGACAGAGAAAGGAGCAGAGGCACTTGCACGAGGTGGAGAAGATCCCGATTTTTTTGTAATGCCCGATATGGCTACGGAACTTATGATGATTGACAGTGACGAAGAGATGAGTGACGAAGAAAAAACAGAATCCCGAACTACCTTGATTAGCGATTATTCCGCTAAATCAAAAAGACTACACAGTATCAATCAGTTATTGAAAGCGTACAGTTTGTTCGAAAAAGACGAAGAATATGTAGTAATGGACGGACAGGTGAAAATTGTCGATGAGCAAACGGGGCGGATGATGGAAGGTCGTCGGTATTCTGATGGATTACACCAGGCACTGGAAGCAAAAGAAAATGTAAAAATTGGAGAAATTACCCAAACGTATGCAACGGTAACGCTCCAGAATTATTTCCGAATGTACCACAAGCTAGCGGGAATGACGGGTACGGCAGAGACAGAGGCGGGCGAACTTTGGGAGATCTATAAATTAGACGTAGTTGTAATTCCGACCAACCGACCTATTGTCAGAGATGACCGGGAAGATTTAGTCTTTAAAACGGGCCGAGAAAAATACAATGCCGTTATTGATGAGATTGTCAACATGACCGATGCAGGACGTCCAGTACTGGTGGGTACTACTTCGGTGGATATTTCTGAGAAACTGAGTCGGATGCTGAGTATGCGAGGACTTGACCACAACGTACTAAACGCTAAGCAACACCAGAGGGAAGCAGATATCGTTGCTGTAGCGGGTAATCCAGGTAAAGTAACCATCGCTACTAATATGGCGGGTCGTGGTACGGATATCAAACTTTCGGAAGAAGTGAAAAAGGCGGGTGGTCTAGCGATTATTGGTACGGAGCGACACGATTCCCGAAGGGTAGATCGTCAGTTGCGAGGACGTTCCGGTCGACAGGGAGATCCCGGTAGCTCTCAATTCTATGTCTCTTTGGAAGATAATTTGATGCGATTGTTCCAGTCGGAAAAAATTGCGAAGCTGATGGATAAAATGGGACACCAGGATGGAGAGGTTATTCAACATTCTATGGTGACTAAGTCGATTGAACGAGCGCAAACGAAAGTTGAGGAAAATAACTTTGGAATTCGTAAGCGACTTTTGGAATACGATGATGTAATGAATATTCAGCGGGAAGCAATTTATACCAAAAGAAATAATGCGTTATCTGGTGATCGTTTGGCAGTGGATATAAACACAATGCTTACTTCTTTGACAGAAAGTCTTGTAATCTCACACCGACAAAATGGATCTTACGAAACTTTCCGCGAAGCATCTTTAAAATATGCAGGGGTTGATCCTGAAATTACCAAAGATGAATTTGAGAATGGCAATGAAGACGATTTAGTCGATCGCTTTGAAGATCAGTTTTTAAAATTTTACGAAGAAAAAAATCGAAGGATTGCCGAATACGTGATGCCATTTATCAGAAATGTTCACGAAGATCAGTCGAGCCAATATAAACGGGTTTCTATTCCTTATGCGACGGGGTTAACCAAAGGGATGAATGTTTCAGCGGACATTGAAGATGCCATCAAAACGGACGGAAAATCTATTTCCAGAGATATTGAAAAAGCCATTGCACTGTCTGTGATTGATGAAGAGTGGAAAGAACACTTACGATCTATGGATGAATTAAAAGAATCGGTACAAGCTGCCTCTTTCGAGCAAAAAGATCCTTTGGTAATTTATAAGATGGAAGCGTTTAATTTGTTTGAACAACTTATTCAGTCGATCAACGAACAAGTAACTTCGGCGTTAGCCAACGGAAGAGTGATCATCGAAAGTAGACAAAACGTGCAGGAAGCTAAGGAAAAGAAGACGGATTTAAGTAAAGTACAAACAAGTCGCCAGCAGGGAGGAGCAAGTCAGGAACGTGGATCAGCGGCAGCAGCTAGAGCGGCGGGGGAAAGTGTGAGTAGACAAAAGCCTGAAACCTTTAAGCGAACTGAGAAAAAGGTTGGGCGAAACGAGCCTTGTCCTTGTGGAAGTGGAAAAAAATACAAGCACTGTCACGGAAAAATGTAGGTTTCCCAACTTATCAAAATAATAGATAATGGTCAATGATGGTTTTCGTCATTGACCATTGCTGTAAAGTAGTCTGTTTTTTGTTATTTTGTGAAAAAATTATTCTTATGAAAAAGTATAGCAGTCTGGTTTTGTTGATCGTGCTCTTTCTGGCAGGTAGCAACCAAATGCGGGCACAGCAAAACGTTTATGTAAAAGAAGCGACCATCGTCAGCAGAATGATGTTTCATCTTGGTCAGCAGAATCAGCTCAATGAGTATGTATCGGGCTGGAGAATTCAGATACTGGCTACCACAGACCGTCAAATGCTGGAAAAAGTAAAAGCAGAATTTCAGCGGGATTATCCTGGAATGCTAGTGGACTGGCAACATGATAAGCCTTATTATAAATTAAGAGCAGGTGCCTTTGCCTCTAAGTTGGAAGCAACAGAGCTTTTGTACCGTCTAAAGAAAAAATTTCCTAGTGCCTATCCTGCCAAGGATAATCAAATTGCGGCCCGTCAGTTATTGGGATATTAATTATTATCCAGTATGAGTAATAGAAATGTAGCTTCGGGATTAAAGAATCTTGACTGGATCACACTTTCCTTGTACCTGAGTTTGGTAGCAATTGGTTGGTTGATGATTTATGCCGTTAGTTACGAAGAAGGTCGGGGATTTACAGAAATGGTTTTCAGCTTGGATAATAACGTTGGAAAGCAAACCATGTTTATTGGTATTTCGCTGACCATGCTATTATTGTTATTATTCATTGACTGGAATTTTTGGCGGACTTTTGCCTACCTGATCTACGCGACCACTATGGTCATGCTGGTTTTGGTCCTAATCCTTGGCAAAGAAATCAATAATGCGACCTCTTGGTTTGCCATTGCAGGATTTACCCTCCAGCCATCGGAGTTTGCCAAATTAGGAGCCTGTTTGGCCATGTCTGCTTACCTCAGTACCTATAGCACTCAAATCAGTAAGTTCAAATCGCAAGTAACGGCTATCGGATTATTTTTACTACCGATTATTCTGATATTGCTGCAACCAGACGCAGGATCCGCATTAGTATTTACCTCTTTTTTAATTGTGTTATTTCGAGAAGGGTTTAATGCGAATGTATATATCTTGGGTATTTCGGTAACCATAGTTTCTATACTTGGGTTGGTATTTAATCCGGTTTATATTTTATTTGGTCTGGCTTTGCTAGCGATCCTGGCCATGGTTAATTTCCAAAAAAGGAAGAAACTTTACTGGTTGGTGGGTTTTGTAGCTTACGTAGTTTTAAGTATTAGTGCAATAACACAGGGTTTGGAAATCCCCGTTCTGGCAATCACTGGTGTGGTCTTACTCGTAATGACTTATTTGCAGTACCAAGGCCGTCGCCGGGATATTATAAAGCCGATGTATTTTCTATTAATAGTTGCTGGTTTTTTTGCGGTCGCTTCAAATTATACGTTTAATAAATTACCGCGTCACCAACAAGATCGACTCAACGTCTGGTTACAGCCTTCCAAGGCGGACCCAAGGGGCGCTCTGTATAATGTTATTCAATCTAAAAATACCATCGGTTCTGGAGGATTACAAGGGAAAGGTTTTCTAGAAGGAACCATGACCAAACTCAATTATGTTCCTGAACAGTCTACTGATTTTATTTTTTGCACAGTAGGAGAAGAACAAGGATTTGTAGGAACGGTAGGGATTGTTGGATTATTTTTATTATTATTATTAAGAATTACCATATTGGCAGAACGGCAAAGAGCCGATTTTTCTCGCTATTACGCTTATAGTTTTGCTGGTATATTATTTGTCCACTTTTTTGTTAATATCGGTATGACCATGGGATTAGTCCCGGTTATCGGTATCCCTTTACCATTTATTAGCTACGGAGGTTCTTCCATTTTGGCGTTTACGATGATGACGGGTATTCTTTTAAGCCTGGACAGCAATCGTCTTACTGCATGAAATTTACACTGGAACATAAAGATCCTAATTCTAGCGCTCGAACAGGTACGATTACGACCGATCACGGCCCGATTCAAACGCCAATTTTTATGCCTGTAGGTACTGCGGGTACCGTCAAGGCAGTCCACCAGGCTGAACTGAAAAAGGAGGTCGAAGCGGAGATCATTCTTGGCAATACTTACCATCTTTACTTACGGCCTGGAATTGAAATCTTAAAGAATGCGGGTGGTTTACATAAATTTATTAACTGGCCGCACCCCATTCTAACGGATAGCGGCGGGTATCAAGTTTATTCACTCAGTCACCGGCGAAAAATTAAGGAAGAAGGGGTTACTTTTCAATCGCACATTGATGGTTCCCGGCACTTTTTTAGTCCGGAGGTCGCAATTGATATACAGCGAGCCATCGGTGCGGATATCATTATGGCGTTTGATGAATGTACGCCTTACCCATGTGATTATCGCTACGCAAAAAAATCGATGGAGATGACCCATCGCTGGTTGAAGAGATGTTGTGATCATGTTGACAAAGGACAGGGGCTTTACGGTTATGAACAAACCTTTGTTCCCATCGTACAAGGGAGTACCTATGATGATCTACGGAAACAATCTGCGGAAACCATTGCCAGCTACGAGCGAGACGCCAATGCAATTGGAGGACTTTCAGTTGGAGAACCGGCCGAAGAGATGTATCGGGCAACCGAATTAGTCTGTGAAATACTACCAAAGGATAAGCCACGTTATTTAATGGGAGTGGGAACTCCCGCAAATTTATTGGAGTGCATTGGATTGGGAATAGATATGTTTGATTGTGTGATGCCGACACGAAATGCTCGTCACGGGTATTTGTTTACGCAAAATGGAATTATTAATATCAAAAACGGGAAATGGAAAGATGATCATAGCCCGATCGATCCGGATGGCCACTGTACTACGACGAGGACGCACTCTAAGGCTTATCTTAGACATTTAATTCAAAGTAAAGAAATTTTGGGTGGACAAATAGCCAGCTTGCACAATTTAAGTT
Source organism: uncultured Saprospiraceae bacterium (assembly GCA_938015415.1). Lineage (GTDB taxonomy): Bacteria > Bacteroidota > Bacteroidia > Chitinophagales > Saprospiraceae > JALZUU01. Next base: position 54,829 of record CALLPK010000033.1, on the reverse strand, counting down.
TTTATCTATGGTTGATGCAAGAAGCCCGAAAACATATTGTTGCGGGAGACTTTTCGACTTGGAAAACAAGTATGGTAGAGCAAGTACAGCGTAGGTTGTAAACGTGTTATGAAAAATATTCTACGCTTCATCGGTTCCTGAAGAACAAGTCTATTGAATAAAAAAGTATGCTTAAAATTCTGGATAGATATATTATAAAAAAATTTCTGTCTACCTTTTTCTTTTCGGTACTCGTATTTACCCTTATTTCTATTATCATAGATCTGAGCGCCAATACCGAAAAATTTATTGAAGGTAAAGTTCCGGTAGGAGAAATTTTTGGCGACTATTACCTTAATTGGGTACTGTGGATTAATGGATTGTTATTTCCACTTTATGCCCTGATTGCCGTGGTTTTTTTTACGGCGCGGATGGCTTATAATTCTGAAATTATTTCTATTCTTAACGCGGGAATCTCTTTTCGTCGGTTGATGCGACCTTATTTGATCGGTGGATTAATTTTATTTGGAATTCATTTGATTGGAAATCATTATGTCATTCCAATAGGAAATCAAAAACATTATAGTTTTCAGCACCAGTATATCTGGAAAAATAATGATAAGGGTAAAAACAAAGATGTTCATCTTTTCATCGGACCCAATACCAAAATTTACATTGATCATTTTAATAAAAAAACGCATAAGGCTGCTGATTTTCGTATTGAAAAAATTGTCGATAATAAAATAGTGTATCTACTCAAGGCACAATCGGCTGAATGGTTGGGACCACCCAACAAGTGGCGGGTTAAAAATTACACGGAGCGAACTTTTGATGGGATAAAAGAAGGATTTATAAATGGTGAAAAAATGACAATGGATACTACTTTTAATCTGACACCGGAAGATTTTGTGCGTTATGTAAATCATAAAGAAATGCTAACGACTCCCGAACTATACAGATTTATTCAAAAAGAAAAAGGACGTGGTGTCGGGAATACCAAAGTCTACGAAGTTGAGCTTCACCGCCGTACCGCGGAACCCTTTACCATCATTATTCTAACCTTAATTGGATTCGCCGTTGCTTCCCGTAAAGTTCGTGGAGGAATGGGTTTGCAATTGGCAGCCGGAGTTGCGATTGGTGCCATCTTTATTTTTGTTTCTAAATTTTCCACTACCTTTTCGACTAATGATAGTCTCCCAGCCGTCGTTGGGGTTTGGATACCCAATGTTATCTTTTCAACCATTGCGGCTTTTTTGATTTTTAGATCAAGAAGATAAATTAGTTTTCAAGGCCTTAAGGGGTTGATTTTTAAATTGAAACTGTCATCCGGCGGACTAGCTTTCATTTTTTATTGAAAATAAGAAAAGTTTAGTGAAGTTTTAATTTTTTGATTTAAATTATTGTCTTTCAGTTATTTATACATTATTATAATAAATAAAATATGCTTTTTAGGTGGCAAATAGGAGCTATCAGACTGTTTGCTAGTTTGATTTTGTTTAACTTATGCGTATCTTTGGTTTATCACATGCAAAAAGATTTTTTAATCTACTAAAATTAATGCTATGACTGTTCAGGAATTCAATATAAAATTTAACAAGCTAGATAGCTTACTTCATAATTTCGCATATAATCTGACTAAAAATGGAGAAGACGCCAAAGATCTTTTTCAGGAAACCGCTTTCCGAGCGTTGACCAATCGGGATAAATTCCGGATGGGTACCAATTTTAAAGCGTGGAGTTTTACGATTATGAAAAATATTTTCATCAATAATTATCGTAAAAAAGCGCGCTCTAAAACGATTATTGATTCTACGGATAATATGTTCTACATCAATTCTGGCAGCAATGCCGTTGATAATGGAGCGGAGTCTAACATCATGATGGAAGAGCTTTCCAAGATGATCGGCGGACTGGATGAAATTATTCGTATCCCATTTTTAATGCACTATAAAGGTTTTAAATACCAGGAAATTGCGGACGAGTTAGGATTACCACTCGGAACGGTGAAGAGTCGAATCTTTTTTGCTCGTAAGGAACTCAAACAACTAGTCCTCGGTAGATATGCCAATACTGAATTGGTAAAGCAACACGCTAAGATTAGTTAAGAAATTAAAGACTAAAATAAATAGTGACGGTACGACTTCGGTCGTACCGTTTTTTTTTGGCTATTTTTGGAAAATGACCAATGCTTTTACTAAAAAATTACTTGACTGGTTCGGGAAAAATCATCGTCCCATGCCATGGAAAGGAGAAAAAAATCCTTACTTAATCTGGTTATCAGAAATTATTCTGCAACAGACAAGAGTCGCGCAAGGTCTTCCTTATTTTGAAAGATTCAAAGCAGCCTATCCAACGATTGTAGATCTTGCCAATGCACCGGAAGATGAAATTTTAAAACTATGGGAAGGTCTTGGTTATTATTCCCGCGCTCGAAACTTACACTTTACCGCTAAGGATATTCGCGATAATCATGGGGGGATTTTTCCTGTGGAATACGAGGATATCTTAAAATTAAAAGGAGTTGGAACCTATACTGCAGCAGCGATTGCTTCTTTTGCATATGGCCTGCCGTATGCCGTTTTGGATGGGAATGTATTTCGTGTTTTATCCCGATATTTTGGTATTAAGGAACCGATTGATACGACAACAGGAAAAAAAATATTCGCCAAATTATCACAGGAGTTATTAGCAAAAAAGCGACCAGCAGATTACAATCAGGCGATCATGGATTTTGGGGCTACCCAATGTGTCCCTGCCAATCCCAATTGTAAAATCTGTCCGTTGGTCAAATCCTGTACTGCACAAAAAGAAGACTTGATAAATCAATTACCTTTCAAGTCAAAAAAGTTAAAAAGGCGCAGTCGCTTTTTCCATTATCTGATTATTAATTATGGAAACGAAATTTGGATTCGTAAGCGTACTGAAAAAGATATCTGGCAAGGGCTTTACGAATTTCCTTTGCTGGAAACCGAAAAATTGTTGGATCGAAAAACCCTGGAGAGAAATAAGGAATATCAAGGGATTATTCCTCCGGAAGCGGGGATTACTCGTTTTTCAACCCCCTTTTCTCAGCAATTGACCCACCAAAAAATTAACGCATTATTTGTGGAAATTACCGTAGAAAAACCATTGGGCGAGGCGCCGGAAGACTGGGTAAATATTTCGCGTGAAGATTTGAAAACCTACGCATTTCCACGTATTATTGATTTGTATTTACAAGATAAATCGCTATATTTAAATTTTTAGAAATGTCGAAAATTTAGACAATACCTTACCATAATATTTTTATTAAGTAATTAAACGTAAAACTATGATTAATAAAGTCATTATTGTTGGAAATTTGGGAAAAGATCCGGAAGTCCGACACTTTGAAGGAGGGTCTTCTGTCGCCTCTTTTTCCGTAGCTACCAGTGAAAGCTACGTCGATAAAAAAACAAATGAAAAGAAAACCAATACCGAATGGCATAATATCTCACTATGGGGAGGTTTAGCTGGTGTAGCAGAAAAATATTTGAAAAAAGGAAGTCAAGTCTACATCGAAGGAAGTTTAAGAACACGGAAATGGCAAGATAAAGATGGCAACGACAGATATACTACGGAGATCGTCGGACGTACCATGAAGATGTTGGGTGGTAAAGAAAGTGGTGGTAGCTATACCCCGCCACCTAGTGCTGCAGATGCACCAGCAGGAGTAAAAGAATCTGCTGCCTCTGCTACCGTTAAAGAAGAACAACCTGCTAGCGGAGACGGAGATGATCTTCCATTTTAATTAAATATTCAACACAAAAAAATCGTATTTTGTTCTTCTAAAGTCGTTTGTGCCTTTGCATAAACGACTTTAATTTTATTGACTAACAAACTAAACATTGGACATAGCGTCGGATCATTTATCGTTTAGCCTTTTGTTCTGGATATTTCCGGGAATAGCCATTTCATGGGGAGGTCTTCTTTTGGGTATTGTGATTGTCGCCTTGTTATTAGTTTGTTCTGCCTTGATTTCTAGCTCGGAAGTGGCTTTTTTTTCCTTAACAGCCAGTGATTTTCAAAAACTAGAACAGGAAAACCAGCTTTCTTCTCAGAATATTTTGGCACTCAAAGATTTTCCTCGTCGCCTGCTGGCTACCATTCTTATCAGTAATAATTTTATCAATATAGGGATCGTTATTCTTTCGGATTATATTTTCCGAATGGCCTTGCCTGTAGCTCATTTTGTAGATATGATGAGGGGGGTGCCGGATCAATGGCTTCTATTTGGGATAACGAGAAAACAACTGGGGGAGTATTCACATTTTGGGACTACCGTTATTGGTGTTACATTTTTGTTGGTTTTATTTGGTGAGGTAGCTCCCAAAGTCTACGCGAAACTCAACAACATGAAAATAGCACGATTCATGGCCAGACCGTTGATGTTGCTGTCTACGATCTTTAAACCCTTAAGCAATTTACTCGTTTCAGGAACTAAAATTATTGAAAAAAAGCTTGCCAGCCATACTGGAGCCAGTAGCACGAGCAAAGAAGATATTGATCAGGCGATTGAACTGACCGTCAAAGACGAGCAACAGGAAATCGATATTCTTAAAGGAATTGTAAAATTTGGTGAAGTATCTGTTAAGCAAATCATGTGTTCTCGTGTAGATGTGGTAGCAGTGGATTTTAAAACGACTTTCGTCGAATTGATCAAACAAATCAAGGAGTCCGGCTATTCACGGATCCCGGTCTTTGACGAGGATTTTGATAATATTACCGGCATTTTATACGTAAAAGATTTACTAAAATTTTTAAATGAGGCAGATGATTTTGAGTGGCAAGGCTATATTCGACCGGAAGTACACTACGTACCGGAAGCCAAAAAAATTAGTGACCTGTTAAAGGAGTTTCAAAGCAAGCGACAACATATGGCTATCGTGGTAGATGAATACGGAGGTAGTTCTGGTATCGTAACGTTGGAAGATATTATGGAAGAGGTGATCGGAGAAATCAAGGATGAATTTGATGATACGATTGAGGTGGAATTTAAGAAAATCGACGATTTAAATTTTGCTTTCGAAGGCAAAACATTACTCAACGATGTTTGTCGAGTAGTAGGTATTGATACCGGAATTTTTGATGATGACAAAGGGGATGCAGATTCTCTGGCGGGTTTACTATTGGAGATTATCGGATTTATTCCTAAAAAAGGGCGGGTAGTGTATAGTGGAGAATATCGGTTGGAAGTCATGGCTGTTAATAAACGAAGAATCGAACAAATTAAAATTACACTACCCAAAAGCAAGAAAAAAAATTACCGTAATGAATCAATCTAGTTATCGTGTGTTACCTTTTTTGTTGGTATGTTTTATCAGCTGTTGGAGTTGTCAGGATACAACTTTTTTTACTCCAAAGCCTCGTGCTTTTCCTAGAGTTATGTATCCGGAAAGAGGATATCAGCAATTTGACGAATCCTACTGTGACTTTTCTTTTACCTATCCGACCTATGCCAAGGTCCAGCAGGATACTTTGTTTTTTAATGAAAAACCAGCTCATCCCTGTTGGTTTGATTTGAACTATCCGGATTTCAATGCAAGACTTTATTGTACCTATTATCCTATTGATCAGAATAATACTTTTGAAAGGCTCAGGGATGATACTTACAAAATGGCTAATAAGCATATCGTCAAAGCCAATGCTATTGATGAGATTCCTATTAAAAATAATCAAGAAATAGGAGGGTTTATTTTTCGCTATAAAGGACCTACCGCTACACCACTGTCTTTTTTTCTTACAGATACTACCAAAAATTATTTAAACGGGGCATTATATTTTCAATCCCGTCCACGGCCGGATTCCTTGGCACCAGTACTGGCCTTTATTCAGGAGGACATAGAAAAAATGATCTCTTCCTTTGAATGGAAAAAATAAAAAAAGCAGATCAAACCAAAAGTTCGACCCGCTTCCTATTTTGAAACAAATAACTATCTTATAAGGAGAAAGACTAGTTGTCTTCCGCCGCAGCTTCTGCTTCTGCTGCTTTCTCCGCTTTTGTTTTCTTCTTAGTAGTTGCAGCTACTGGCGCGTCTTCCTCTTCTGGCTCTAAGTAGTCGTCACCACCCGCAACTTTTGCTTTAATTTTTTCTTCGATCTCCAAAGCAATCTCCGGATTATCCTTTAAGAAAAGCTTAGCTGATTCGCGACCCTGTGCGATCTTACTGCCCTGGTAGCTATACCAAGAACCACTCTTTTCAATGATATCCTGATCTACTCCCATATCTACGATTTCACCTGTTTTGGAAATACCTTCACCATATGTGATATCAAACAAAGCAATTCTAAACGGTGGCGCCAATTTGTTTTTCACCACTTTTACTTTCACGTGATTACCTACTACGTTTCCTTCTTTGTCTTTAATGGCAGAACCGGATTTACGAATATCTAATCGAACAGAAGCGTAAAATTTCAGGGCATTACCACCCGTAGTGGTTTCAGGGTTACCAAACATTACACCGATTTTCTCTCTTAGTTGATTGATAAAGATACAGCAACAACCGGTGTTACCAATGATACCCGTTAATTTACGCATCGCCTGAGACATCAATCGTGCCTGTAGACCCATTTTAGAGTCACCCATTTCTCCTTCAATCTCACTTCGTGGTACTAAAGCAGCAACAGAATCTATTACCAGCATATCTATGGCACCACTACGGATCAAATTTTCGGCTATTTCCAGCGCCTGCTCACCGTTGTCCGGCTGAGAGATCAGCAGGTTTTCGGTATCCACGCCCAGCGCTTGTGCGTAGAAGCGATCAAAAGCGTGCTCTGCATCAATGAAGGCAGCGATACCGCCTTGCTTCTGACATTCTGCGATGGCGTGAATTGCTAAGGTTGTTTTACCAGAAGATTCTGGTCCGTAAATTTCAACTACCCGGCCTTTTGGTAATCCATTAACTCCCAGTGCCAGATCAAGACTAAGTGAACCAGTAGGAATCGTATCGATTTCTACTACTTGCTTTTCGCCAAGTTTCATGACAATTCCTTTTCCGTAAGTTTTTTCCAGACGACTTAACGTCATCTCTAAAGCTTTTTTCTTAGCGTCGTTTTCTTTAGACATTATAAAATATTTTAAGTGTTAAGATAAAGTACAACAGGATTAAAGGTGGATTAGGTGTTGTACAAATTTTTAATTTAATTCAACAAACAATGTTGTTTCTGATGCAAATATAAACGAATTGTTTTGATGTGCAAACTTTTTTTCAACAAAATCATTATATTTTTTTCGTTTGTCCTATATTTAGTTAGATACACAATAATATAAAATCAAAATAATGATTTATGTTTAAATTGTAAACAAAAAAATAACAATAAGTCTAAATAATTACGTTTTTAGCCAAAATGGCACCTTTTTTTTAATAAAAATGCCTTTTTGTCATCTTTTTTTTGCAGATTTCAGAAGATATGACCTAAAAATCAGGTTGGTATAGCCCTTGATGTAGGAATAAGTGTAATAGCGAGCGATCGCAAATTTATTTTAAAAACAAAAAAATTATATCATGACTTATTTAGCAAAAGTAAATCCACGTAGAAGAAATGCTTTTTTTCCTGCTCATTTTGATGCTTTTTTTAATGAAGTAGCGAAGAATAATACCTTTGTAAATCAGAAGCCAGCGGTTAATGTATCCGAGACAAGTGAAGCATTTATTTTGGAAGTCGCAGTACCAGGTTTAAAAAAGGAAGACATCACTCTGAAGGTCGAAAAAGAGGCCTTAGTAATCAGTGCGACGAAAGAAGAGAAGAGCGAAGAGACGAAAGAGCACTACACCCGCCGGGAATTTAATTTCAGCAATTTTGAGCGCCGGTTTCAATTAAACGATACGGTGGATGCTGAAAATATCAAGGCAAATTTTGCGAACGGAATTTTAAACATCGTACTACCAAAAGTAGTAGAGGAGGAGAAAGAAACGAATCGGGAGATAGTAATCAGCTAACCCCCGAAAGTTACTGATTCTCTTATGAGATGATTAAAGGGAGTTCTTGAATAATTTCCCTAAATTAGAAAAGGCCGGAAGCAATTGCTGCTCCCGACCTTTTTTTTTTGACATACTTATGTCTTATTTTCTTTTAACCTTTATTTTCTTACCAGCTTTTAGCTCATAAGGGTCATTAACATTATTTAGAACAAGGATATCACTCATAGATACTCCGTTAAATTTTTCCGCAATTTCATGTAAGGTTTCATCCTTCCCGATCAAATAGTACAGATATTCATTATCTCGTAATACAGATTTGGCAGGCAGGTATTTAAGTTGTGGAAGTGCCTTTTTTTCCTTTTTGATAGTTCGGTTAGCTGGCTTTTTAGACTTTACTACAGTGTTTGGTTTTTTAGAAGTTACCAGACTAATACTAAGGGTTTCAATGGGAGTCAGTTTATTAAATTTAGGACTACTAACTATTTTGGGCGTGTAAACCTGAAGTTCGCGACCCGGCTTTAAGGTATAACCGAAGCGTTGGTTCCACATTTTTAAATCCGCAGTTGTTACTCCGTAATAAGCAGCTATACTTTCGTAAGTTTCACCCGAGAAGACCGTATGAACGGTAGTATTTTTATTTTCACTATAATCAACCATTACTGGTGCTGGAATTGGCTTAATATTAATTCGTCTTACTTCCGAATCTGGCCGACCGAGGTGACTCAGCAAATTGCCCATATACTGATTAGGAAGTACCAGATTACTTCCTTGACTGCTACCAGGAATATATTTCTTTTTGTAAGAAGGATTAAGTTGTTCGACAAGGTGCATAGGAACACCTGTCATTTGCTCAATTTCGTAAAAACTGATTTTTTTATAAATTTTAATTAACTCAGTCATCTGCAAATCAATTTCCGGATAGATTGGGACGAGGTTGTGCTCCGGATAGTAATTCACGACGTAGGTGGCAGCAATAAAGGCAGGAACATAATTTTGGGTTTCTTTCGGCAAGTACCGCTTAATTCGCCAGAAGTTCTTACTACGTCCACGCTTGATCGCCCGGTTAACCCGTCCGGGCCCACCGTTATAAGCGGCTAACGCTAGTTCCCAATTATTGTAACGTCTATATTGTTTCTTTAAATACTGGGCAGCTGCTAGGGTAGACTTGTGCGGATCCCGGCGTTCATCGACCGTACTGTTGATCTTTAGACCATTTTCTTTGCCGGTGGGAGGCATAAATTGCCAGAGTCCTACCGCGCCACTACGGGAAACCGCTTTAGGGTTTAAGGCAGATTCCACAATGGAAAGATATTTTAGATCAACGGGCAAATTCTGTTCAGAAAGATATTTTTCAAACATCGGAAAATAAATACTGATCCGCCCGAGCATCGCTTCGGTATGCTGTCTTTTTTTGACTGTATAGGTATTAATATAGCTCTTGACGGCGGGAGTAAATCGTGGTGGAGCAACAGCGCTTGTTAGTCGACTCAGGCGATCGCGTATTTCGCTATCCGTAAAAGTAGGAATAATTGTATTGTAACTATACGACGACTGGACAGCGTTTTGACCTTTTAAAAAGCTATAATTCAGTGTCAAAATAATTACCAAAAATAGACTGTAGGAATAATGTCTCATAAGATAATAGGAATATTTGAAGTCTTCACCCCTGATACTGGAGTAGATAACCGACTACAATAATACAGTTATGATTCTAAAAAACGAAAGTAAACTTGATCAACAATTAGCAGATCACCTTATTTAACGTTTTATTAGAGAATTATGAAGTTTTGAACAACTTCTGTACCGTATTCTACGGAAAAAAGTGGTACATGTTGGGATTATCCTAATATATAATCGGTCATGTACCTACTTTGAGTAATGCTTTACAGTTCTTCTTGCCAGTTTTCTTTCACACCAATCACGGGTAAAACCAGATAATAGCCACTGTGGTTAGGCGGGATGATTTCTTTACGGTAAGAAGGATTGAGTTGAATAATAGTACTTTTACTCAAGCCAGTTAGTTCTGCAATTTTAGTAAAAGAAAATCGGGTATGAATTTTTTGTACTTGCGTCATTTGTAAGGTATAATCAGGATATCTGGGACGAAGATTATAGAATTGATAATTTTTCATAGCGTAATTAACTGCGATAAAACGATCAAGGTAGTGCTGCGTTTCCTTTGGCAGTGCGGAACGAATATCCCAGAAAGAAGAACCGTTGGTGCTACGTAATTCTTTGTCCACCCGACCCGGGCCACAGTTATAAGCAGCAATGGCCAGTCCCCAGTCCTGATAGCGAGCGTGTAATTCCTGTAAATATTGGAGTGCTGCGTCGGTAGAACGATAGATGTCTTTGCGTTCATCTACGTAATCGTCGATAACCAGTCCCATTTTGCGGGCAGTTGGAGCCATAAATTGCCAAAGACCCACCGCACCACTGGGAGAGATTGCATTGGGATTAAGATGCGACTCAATAACCGAAAGATATTTTAGTTCATTCGGTAAATTATGGGCCGTCAGATATTCTTCAAAAATTGGAAAATAGATCGTGGCATTACCAATAATTCGCTGAGTACTGGATTTTCCCCGTATCAGATAGCTATTGATATATTTCTTGACGTTTTTATTTATACGTACCTCAAACATATCATGGATTCCGACAGTCAGATTTTCCTTGATTTCCTTCTTCGATCTAAACGAAGAATTTTCTTTTGCCAGCGTTTCCTCTGTAGAGAAAAAACAAAAAACAGCTAGCAGAGAAATTTTTAAAATTGTCTTGTAAGTCATGGGATTAAAATTTGGTCCAAAATGATTAGCAAAAGCTAAAAACATTAGGACTGATAACAACTTCTAAATAAAGATTCTCTCTAACAGTTTCTTATAGTTGATTTTATTATAAAATCAAATAACTAGGCAAAGTACGAAATTTGTGTTGATTTTGGAACGCGGGAGAAGACCGTGTTTGGATTAGATTAAATAAAATACAAAATTAAGAAGCATTTAGAAAAGGAACAATACCGAAAACGGGTAATTAAGACACAATTATTTTTTAGAATATATAAATTATTGATTTTCAATTGTTTTAGCAAAATTCAATAAATCTAGTTCGGTATGTCGATCGGACATTATCTGAATACCAAAAGGCATATTCTCTTTGTTTTTTCCCAAGGGAATGGCAATTGCTGGAATGCCCGTCATGTTGGCTTGTACCGTATAAATATCCGCTAGATAAGCAGCGACCGGATCGGTTGATTTATCACCAATCTTCCACGCAACGGAGGGAGTAACGGGCATCACCAGGTAGTCATACGACTGAAAAATTTCTTTGGTTTGCTCGGTAATTAGCCGACGAACCTTTTGTGCTTTTCCATAGTAAGCATCATAATAACCTGAGCTTAGCACAAACGTTCCCAACAATATTCTGCGTTTTACTTCCGTACCAAAGCCTTCAGTTCGCGACTTTTTGTAGGTTTCCTGCAGATCGTTAACCTCTGTGCTTCGGTACCCATAACGAACCCCATCGTAACGGGATAAATTGGTAGACGCTTCTGCTGTCGTGAGCACATAATAAGCTGGAATTAAATAATCCAGCAAGTCAAAATCCAGGTCAACCACTTCGTGTCCATCTTTTTTTAATTTTTCCAGAAATTCAAGACTTGCGGTCCGAATTTCTGGATCCATAGAAGGGTGATCGAGTGCAGATTTAAAGTAAGCGATCTTTTTCAGACTGGTTTTCGAATTTAAAGAGCTATACGCTTCAACGGGTTTAGTTGAAGCGGTACTATCGTAAGCATCCGGTCCGGCCATTATTTCTAACAGAAGGGCTGCATCGGCTACGTTATTAGTGATGGTTCCAATTTGATCAAAGGAAGAAGCATAGGCCAACAAACCATAACGGGATATTCGTCCGTAAGTAGGCTTTAAACCAACCAATCCACAAAATGCGGCGGGTTGTCGTACCGAACCTCCCGTATCACTACCCAGAGACGCCAGGCAAGTATTAGCTTGAACAGAGACTGCGGAAGCACCCGAAGATCCACCGGGTACTCTATTTTCTCCCAACGCATTAATCGTGGGGCCATAGGCCGAATTTTCGTTCCCTGAACCCATTGCAAATTCATCACAGTTAACCCGGCCGATGATGATGACATCTTCGTCCAGAAGCCGCTGTAATGCCGTGGCGGTATACAGAGATTCGAACCCAGCGAGAATTTTTGACCCACCCGTAACGGGATGATCTTTGTAACAAATAACATCTTTGATAGAAATAACCATTCCGTAGAGCCTTCCAACGGAAGTGTTATCATTAGCAAATTTTTCGTCTAGCTCTTTTGCGCGTGTGATGGCCTCTTCGGTGAAAACCTCCAGATAAATATTTAAACCATTGGTTGATTCGATGGCGCTGAGATAATCTGATACCAATTTGGTAGCGGTAAGATTTCCGGAGGCTAATTCCGATTGGATATAAACAAAATTTTTATTTTCCATGAAGTAGTAGTATCAAAAAAAGTTATTTCAATTTTGTTAATAGCTCGGTAAGGGTATATTTTTCCTGTTCTCCAGTGTCCATATTTTTGAGCGCTAATTTTCCAGAATTCATTTCATCACTACCAATCACTACTACGAAAGGTACTGCTCTGGCGTTTGCGTATTTCATTTGTTTGCCCATTTTGGTTGGTTCTGGATATAGCTCAGCGGAGATACCTGCTGAGCGTAATTTATTTAAAACAGAAAAGGCATATTCGTGAGAAGGTTTGTCAAAAGCAACCAATAAACATTTTAGTTGGATTTCAATGTTCTTTGGAAATAAATCAAGTTCTTCCATAACATCAAAAATCCTTGCAGCTCCAAAAGAGACACCAACCCCAGAAACACCTTTGAGTCCAAAATTTCCGGTCAAATCATCGTAACGACCTCCACCACCGATACTGCCCATGATGGCATCGTTAGCTTTGACCTCAAAAATACAACCGGTATAGTAACTCAATCCACGAGCCAGAGTACTATCAAATTCTACTTGGTTCGTAGCGGGTTTGGTATCAAAATATTTGTGAAATTCTTCGAGTTCTTCAATTCCTTTTCGTCCCGTTTCACTATTTTTAAAAAATTCTTTTAATGGTTCTAAAGTGGTGATAGAAAGCATCTCTTTAATCTTTTCAATAGCGACGGCTTCCATACCTCGATTACCCAATTCTTTGGTAACCCCTTCCATTCCGATTTTATCGAGTTTGTCAATGGCGGTGGTCATGGCAATAAATTTATCGGCTACACCCGCCGCTTCGGCCATTCCAAAAAGCACTTTTCGATTATTGATTTTGATGGTTACGTTAACCCCTAAACTTGTAAAAACCTCATCGTAAATCTGTGCTAGTTCCGCTTCCAGCATCAGAGAATCAGAGCCTACCACATCTGCATCACACTGATAAAACTCCTGGTAGCGCCCTTTTTGTGGGCGATCAGCACGCCAGACGGGTTGAATTTGGTAACGTTTAAAGGGAAAATTAATATCGTTTTGGTTCATCACAACGTAGCGTGCAAAAGGGACGGTCAAGTCGTACCTCAATCCACGTTTGGAGACACTCTGCGTAAATTTAGCCGAGTCTTTTTCTGCGAAAGCGGTTGCATCCGATTTATTTAAATATTCTCCATTATTCAGCACTTTAAAAAGTAATTTATCTCCCTCGTCTCCGTACTTACCGGTCAACGTAGAAAGATTTTCCATGGCGGGTGTTTCAATGGGCTGATAGCCATACTTGATAAATACCTGACGAATCGTATCGAAAATATAGTTGCGTTTGATTACTTGCGCAGGAGAAAAATCGCGGGTACCTTTGGGAATAGATGGTTTCATAACCGGAGGATGGATTAAATTTTTTATTAGAATTGGATGTTGTGAAATACAACAAAAGTTTTCGATTTGCGGTTCCTGCCTATCTTCAATTCTAAACGCCTACGCGATTAAGCAAAGCAAGCGGCAAAAAGCAAAACCTCTAAATAGCAGATGTAAATTGCTTTAAAAAGCGAATATCATTTTCAAATAACAACCGGATATCGTTAATTCGGTAGCGAAGCATTGCTTGTCGCTCGATTCCCATACCAAAAGCAAATCCGGTATATTTTTCCGAGTCAATTCCGCAGTTTTCCAATACTTTTGGATCTACCATTCCACAACCTAAGACCTCTACCCAACCCGTATATTTACAAACATTACAACCTTTGGTGTCACAAATAAAACAAGATACATCCATTTCGGCACTTGGTTCAGTAAATGGGAAATAAGAAGGTCGTAATCTGATTTTTGTATTAGGACCATACATTTCCTGCGCAAAATATAGCAGGGTCTGTTTGAGGTCCGCAAAAGATACATTCTCGTCGACGTATAACCCTTCAACCTGATGGAACTGGCAATGTGCACGCGCGGAGATCGTCTCATTTCGGTAAACCCGTCCCGGCGCAATAATTCGGATTGGTGGTTTTTTATGGGTCATGACTCGCGCCTGCACAGAAGAGGTATGCGTCCGTAACAACATGGAAGTACTGTCTTTTAGATAGAAAGTATCCTGCATATCACGGGCAGGATGATCTTCGGGCGTATTCATGGCGCTGAAGTTGTGCCAATCATCTTCAATTTCACGGTCTTCAGCTACGGTAAAACCGATGCGCGCAAAAATATCGATAATTCGATCCATCGTTATGGAAATGGGATGACGGGAACCCAATGCGATTGGTTCGCCGGTAGCGGTGAGGTCCAGTTTTTGTGCTTCGGAAGCGGCTGCCGCGTTGCTTTGTGATGCCTGGAGAGCCGCTAATTTTTTTTCGGCGGCCTGCTTGGTTTCGTTCACCAGCTGACCATATTCCTTCTTTTTTTCATTGGGAATATTACGAATCTCGCCCATAAGGGGTTTAAGAATATTTTTTGATCCCAGATATTTAATCCGGAATTGCTCAATTTCTTCCGCTGTATTGGGATTGGCAGACTGAATTTCTGCTAAAATGTCTTTTACTTTGTCGAACATGCCACTAGTTTTGTTTGAAGTGAACAAAGGTAATATATTGTAGGGAATTATGCTATCGGCTCATTTATGTCCTACCAAATAATCAGTAAACGCAATTCAACAGGCATTGAGTTCCAAGAAAAGGTTAAAAATAAATCCATGGTATAACCAGGGTGGCAATTACCCAGCAGATGATGGTCAGGATTCCTCCGACGAGCAGAAAGTCTCGGAATTTATAATTTCCCGGACTAAGAATTAAGGTATTGGTTTGGTAACCAATGGGTGTGAAAAAACTCATATTGGCCGCAAACATAATGGTGAGGATAAAAGGTTTGGGATCTAGTCCAGACTTTATAGCAATCGAAATAGCAATGGGCGTTAGTAAAATTGCGGTCGCATTATTAGAAATAAATCCGCTCATCAGCATCGTAAAAATGAATAACGCGGAAATAAAAATGGTTGGATTTCCATTTCCCAGCAGCTGGATAAATTGATTGGCTAAATAACTATCGGCTCCGGTATTGCTCATCGCTGAACCTAATGGAATCATCCCTGCCAGCAGGAAAATGATTCCCCAGTTCATTTCACGATAAGCCTTGTGTATATCGACACATCGGGTAATCGCCATCGCAAAAGCGCCCGCTAACGCACTAATCATGATCGGTAATATACCAAATGCTGCCAGCAAAACTAGACCGGTCAGAATTCCGATTGCCACCCATTTATTACCAAAATTTTTATCAAATTCCTCAAATTCCTGTAATACCAAAAAGTCGGGTAGTTTATAAAAGCGTTGAAAGTCTGCCTTATTTACGGATACTAACAATATGTCTCCAATTTCTATTTTTATTTTACTAAGTTTCCGTCGGACAATCTTTCGTTTTTTCTGAACAGCCAGGGGAATTGCCTGAAACGTGCTTTTTATTTGTGCCTTTCTAAAGTTGCTACCGACTACTCGACTGTTGGGTAGGACGAGTGCTTTACAAAGTATTTGTTCTGAATCTTCCTCGTCAGTAAAATTTTCTGGTAGGTTTTTTTGGTGAACAAAATTTACGCCGCGACTATTGTAGATGGACTTCATTTTTTCTAGACTTCCTTTGACCAATAATTGGTCACCCTGACGTATAATTTCATTGTCGGTTGGAAATCGTTCCTGTCCCGTTTGGTGATAAATTTTCAAAAGTTCAATTTGATTGTCCTTTTTAAAAGTTGTTTCGGCAACTTCTTTTCCGATCATTTTTGATTCACTGCTGACTTCTAGCAACGTGAGGTAATCCTGTAATTGAAATTCCTCAACCATATTAAGCTGTTTGGCGCGTGCTGGAATCAAACGTACACCAATGACAATCATATAAATAATCGTAGCGACCAGAAATAAAACGCCGATCCCCGAAAATTCAAAAATCTCCAGATCGCCGTAGCCCTGACTACTGACAATAGAATTGACAATCAGATTGGTAGAGGTTCCCATTAAACTGCAGGAGCCACCAATGATGGCTGAAAAAGATAAGGGAATCAGTAATTTGGAGAGGTTGATATTAATCTTTGGCGCAATCTCAATAAAGACTCTTAAAAATACAATGACTACTGCTGTCGAGCTGATAAAGGCCGAGACAAAGGCCACGATCAGCATCATTAGGGTAATCGCTAGCCAAATTGGAAGCATAAATAGCTTTTGTAGCTGTTGCCCCAGCAAAGTGATGGCTCCACTTTGTTCTAAACCAATTCCTACAATCATTAAGGCCAGAATCGTAATGGTAGCCTGGTTACCAAAACCCATGATGCCTTGTTGAGGGGTGACTAACCCGGTCACCAACAGCGTTACCATGATGCCAAAAGAAACTACATCAATGGGCAGCCATTCAGTGACAAAAAAAACGATTGCCAGAAAAATTACACCGAACACTAATACAATTTCAAAGGTCATTTTTCACGTTTAAACAATTTCCTTGATTAAATGAATATTGTATTAAAAGTCAAATTGGTCCTTTTGTTCAAGAAGTAAAATAAACTACAAAAAACTTAACACTCGTCCTATACTTAGACAAACTCCTTGGTACTATAATCCGGATCTTTAGTAGGTGGGCGCATAATTCCATCCTCTTTTTTCATACCCATTTTAGCAAAAAAACCAGCGACTACCCCAAAAATAAATCCACCAATATGTGCCCACCAGGCCGTTCCGCCACTAGCGGCTGCTTCTGGTCCAAGTGAAGAAAATCCACTGAACAGCTGCTGTGCGATCCAGAATCCTAAAAACCAAAATGCGGAAATATAGATAGATCGGAAAAAATAGATCACAAATAGTTTGACCTTGGATTTTGGAAACATCACCAAATAGGCACCTAGGACCGCAGCGATCGCGCCACTGGCACCTACCGTAGGAATAGAACCTGGACAGGCACTGTCTCCTTGCATACACGGTGGTGTACCACAAATATTACAGCAAGTTGATAAATCCATGCCCGTTCCGTCACTGAGAAAAATATGCAAGGCCGAAGCCACCAGGCCTCCCATCAAATAGAAAAATAAAAATGGAAGACTGCCTACCGTCGCCTCGATATTATCCGCAAAAATCCAAAGAAAAAGCATGTTACCAACAATGTGCATAATGCTACCGTGCATAAACATACTGGTAAAGAGCGTATAAATGTTTTGACCATTTAGAATATCGTTGGGAACAGATCCAAACTCGCAGATCATCAGGTTGGGGTGAGTCATCTGCAGCAGAAAGGCAATGATATTTAAGCCAATAAATGTATAACTTACATAAGGAGTATACCCACCTTTGACTTGATCGTCACCAATTGGAAAAATCATAGAAATTGAGTTTTGAAAAATACTTTTGAAGTTGTTTAGAAGGGCAAAGTATGGAAAGCTTTTTAATAACTTTCTCAACAAAGGTAGGAAAAAATATTATTTCAATTTCAAAATCAAAGAAAAAGTAGAGCGTAAATATTATAATCAGCCAATGATTGTGTACGAAAGAGGTATGACCATTGGCTGATTGTGGAACTTTGGCTAGGATACTATTTTTCGACCACCAGAGAGAAACTGTAGTCTTCCTGATTCATTTCATTTGAGTCTTGTGGATAAGGATTTACGGTAACCAGCCGGATCGTATATTCGCCAACTGTTGCTTCGGCATCTTGTGGCTTAACGGGGTTAAGGGTTACCTCAACTGGAGAAGTAGTACCATCTACCTCGAATTGAAATAAAACAGTTACCCAACCGGCCATAATACAGTTAGCAAAGGCAGGACACCGATTGTCCTCGACTACTTGGTCTGCGGTAACGGATAAGTTTAAGTCGGAAAAGGTAGCAGTTTCTGAAACTTCTAGTTGAAAAATTTGATTTATTACGGGCGTTGTTTCAGAATCATTATTTTTAGAACAAGCAAAAAGGGTAAGACTGATCCCCAGCAGGAATAAAAATGAGAGGTTTTTCATCGCTTTAGTATTTAGGGTGAATAATAACAGTTTCGCATATAAGTAACTGTGTGTTATCAGGAAGACGGCCCATAAAATGACAAAGTTGGGTAGCGATGGTTGCATTATGATTTTTTTAACATAACACAGATGTTAGAAATGTTGAAACGTAAAATTTACCCTAAAAGCAGTGCTAGCGAGCGTAAGCCTGAAAATATTTACACTCTTTAATCACCCATTTATAAAAATCAGTTTCTGCGTAGTCAGATTCTAATTGTTGGTAATAAACCCGATATTCGGGCGGCAGACTTGGCAAATAATTAGCGTTACGCGGCGCCTGATACCCACTACTCGTTACGTAAGTCAACCAGTCACAACGGGCCAGCCAAAAGGTCGCACGGGCGGAGCGCTCCCGATCTTTGGATACTTCTAGCACTTTTTTAAAATAACTTTTTGCTTTCGAAAGGTCGTGATTTTCCTTATTCCCAAAAGGAAAATACCAGTGTAAAAAAATATTTGATTTTGCATATCGCCAGTTACCACCACTTCTAAAATAATCCATAGCATTCCAGGAAGGACCGAAATAAGAAAGGTTAAAATGGGCTAATCCTAATTGATAAAAATACAAGGCACTATTGGAGTAATCTGAGTTAGCCTTAAACTCTAATTCAAATATCCGTTCTAAAATTGCGGGACGATTATAGATCAATAAACTATCTGGTTGCTTACAATGAATACAGATTTTGGCGCGCTCAATAAAAGGATTAAAATGGTTTTCACCTCGCTGAGCTACGGGTATTTGTTTAAAAGCTTCGAGCGCAGCGGCGGGTTCTCCACTATCCCACAGCATGACCCCTTTTATATCCAGCAAGTCATCGACCATTTCCGTACCGTCTTGGTTGGTTGTTAGAATTTTATCAAATCTTGATTTTTCTGGATCAAGGGCAATGGCAATTAAATCGTTGATAATATTGGCCTGTGGATTTGGTTTGATGGCTTCGAGCGAATAATGCATTCGGAAAGCTTTACCCGCATGTCCTTCTTGCAGGTATTCGTAAGCCAGTTTATCATCAATAAACTTTTTAAATGCTGGATACTTTTTATACAAGTCATTTTTCTTGATGATTTGTACAATTTCCTGCTCGTTGGCTTTGTCTATATTCTGGTAATTAGTAATTTTTAAAACCAGTCGAAAGACCGCCAGTTGTTCCCGTAGTTTTTCGTTGGTGAGTGTTTTTTCAATTTCTTTAAACACCTGATCTGCGGCGTACAAATCATTGGAAAGATAGAGCAGATAGCCTTCGGCAAGTCTCCATAGTTCCGGATGACGAACGTTGTTTTCTTTTCCTACCTGAATCACAAATTGCGTTAAGTCAATTAAGTTAGCCGTTGCTTCTTTTCGGGGGGTTTTATGATACTTTTCGTTGTCTTTGCGATAGCGATTAAATTCCGTTCCTAAAAAATCCTTCTCTAATTTTTTAATTTCCTTAGCTAATAATAATTCTAGATTATCATTTTTTGGGTCGAGTGTATAAATTGCACGCATGTCAGCGACGGGTTTGCTGTGCGATTCGCTGGCGCGCATGGCGTGCAAGGTTGCCCGCTCGTGATCACTTTGACAGAGCAGCATACACTGCTGCCATTCTTTTTCGCTGCGAATACTAAAGCTTTGAAAGGCGGCTTCCCGTTTGGAATCACTGCGATCAAATACGAGAGAAAATAAATAAGCGGCTTCTACATTTTCACCGACCTTTGCTAAAGCCCCCGCTTTATGAGCCAAAATCCAGTCATATACAATACTTTCTACCGGGTCAATTCGAGGTAGCAACCGATCGTATAAATCCAGCGCCATCGTGTAATCTCCAGCGTACTGGGCTAGTCGAATTAGCTGGTAAGCATATCGTAATTTAAGGTTATTAGACTTTAATTTTAAAAACACTCTTTCACCTTCGTAAATTAGTGCCTTCATTGCTACCGAGTTTCTTTTTTGCTTTCCCCAGGCATCAGGATTACGCGTTACATGTGGCTCACAGGACTTGGCAAAAAGTAGATAGTCGATGGTTTCTGTACATTGATAATCTACCAGGTGTTTGGCAAATCCATTGCGGCTTAAACGCAGTCCAAGTTTGTTTTTTTTCTTTTCGCTTGCTCGCTGAATCGCTTCAATATTTTCTACTGATCCATAGATAATTTCTTTTATTTCTTTTTCGTAAAATTGATCACAAAAAATAGTATTCCATTCTTGTAAGTTAGAAGTATTACGCACCGAATCGGCCAATTCGTAACTATGGTAAAAATCGTCAAACCGAAGAAAGAAATCTGTGAAAGGCGACCCAGTTTTTACCAGGTCGGTATCAAAAAAACTATATCCTTTAAACGAATAGTCTATCGGACCGCATCCTTTACTGATCTGATAGGGAAGGCTGATTATCGTAATCATTAAAACGATAGAAGCGATTTTTATAAGAGGCGCCATATTTTTTATTTTAAACAACTTCTTCACTTGACTTCTCCAAAGATACGCTGAATTTCTTTTATTTCAGAGGCAGGATAATTGACTTGGGTCAATGAATCAAGATGATAAAAAATTAATGACCTCTGATTGGAGGGTAGCGCGTATTTTAGTTGTTTTGCAACAATTTTTAGTGTAGCTGAAGAAACCGACTCCAGTCGAATTTGGTCATTGGGATATAAATAGTGACCGTGGAGATAGGTGGATTGTCGTACGGTGTAGCGATTTTTATTTTCGGTAGTATAAAATTTTTGATCACTTAATTCGGAATTTTCCAATTGGTTGAGAAGTTTAATCATCTTTCCATCACGGAACAAAACTCCCCAGCAAAAAGCGGGTAAAGCAAGGTCAAGGGGTAATGGATAAGTCATATTTTTTTTTAAATAAGCCGAAGTTATTTTATCATCTAAAATAGAGTTTTCGGTATCCCATTTTTGTAAATCTCCTACGTTATAACACATTAGGACCCCCCGATCGACCGGTGGTGTTCCCGTTTTATCAGGATATTTTAATTGGTGTAAACGAATAGTGACGGAGAGTTTTTTGTTTTCTTTGTGTATCTTCTTTTTTAGAATATTCAAAAAAAGAAAATAGTTTTCCCTGGACTTTCCACTCCAGTCACAGTCTATTTGTATTTCGGGAATTTGTACATTGGGTAAACCCTCTTGAATGGTACTAATTTTTAATAGTAATTTATTTGAAAAATTTAAAATTTCATTGTTTTTTATTTTTAAAAAAGTACGATTTGTAATAAAAACGGTAGGAATAATCGTCGCAGGTAAATTTTTAGAAGAGGAAATATTTATAACTGAAATCGGAATTGGTTCCTGTCGGTCGGGATTCCAGTCCACATCAAAAAAGCGAAGATATAACGTTTTGACTGCTAAACTATCTAGATAGTCGGTTTCTGCGGATGATAAATGTATTTCATTCTTCCAATGGTAGAACGTAATTTCCGGAGCCACAGAATCCGAAGATTTTTTACAGCCCCAAAAGGAAAGGATAAAAAGAAAGTAAAAACTTAATCGCAAGAAATAATTTTTTAAATTAATCAACTTCATAGAATAGGCTTGGGTACCGAGCAGGTGTGATAGAGATCAACCAATACCTTCTTTTAACAAATCGTGCAGATGAATCATCCCCAAATATTTATGACCTTCTACAACCGGCAGTTGGGTGATACTATTATTGCGCATCAAATCTAGTGCTTTTTGTGCCAACTGTTGTGGCCCAATATATCGAGGACTATTAGTCATAATTTGTTTGGCTGATAAAATATTAAAATCTGAATATTTGGCAAGCATCCGGCGGATGTCTCCATCGGTAATAATACCCATTAATGTTTCCTGCTCATCAATGACCGCTGTAGCCCCTAACCGTTTGGAACTAATTTCAAAGATAACTTTTGGTATCAACGTAAATGGGAACACCATTGGTTTTTCATTTTTGATCATCAAATCATGGACCCGAAGGTGCAATTTTTTGCCCAGCGTTCCTCCTGGATGATTTTTTGCGAAATCATCTTTATTAAACCCTCGGAGTCCAAGTAAAGACATCGCTAGTGCATCGCCCATCACCAATTGTACCGTAGTGCTGGTCGTAGGTATCAGATTGTCAGGATCCGCTTCCGAAGGAATGGGTATATGTAGCAGTAAATCTGCACGAAGGGCTAAAAAAGAATCTTTTCGACTCGTCATAGCAATGAGACTGGCCCCCAGATTTTTAATCATGGGCAATAAATTCTTCAACTCGAGGGTTTCTCCGCTCTTCGATAAGCATAAAACAATATCATCCGGCTGGACCATTCCAAAATCTCCGTGAATAGCATCAGAAGCATGCATAAACAAAGCTGGTGTTCCAGTAGAATTGAAAGTAGCAACTAATTTCTGGGCAATTAAGGCACTTTTGCCAATTCCCGTTACTACCAATCGGCCCGAAGCGTTTAAAATAAGCTCGGTAGCCGAAAAAAAATTGGAATCAATCAAATGTTTCAACTGTTGAACCGCCTGTGCTTCGATTTCAATTGTTTTATGAGCAATTGCTAAAATTTTTGTTTCGTTATTCACGTTAATTTTATTATTTTTGGACACGCTAAAAAAAGCCTCGGCTTTACACACAAATTTAACGTAAATTCTTTTTTCGATTTTTTTGCCGAAAAAGTTTACAATCAAATTATTTACCTATATTTAGGAGAGCAAAATCAACCCAAGACTAAATCTTACTTCATTTTAGGTTGAAAATGAGTTCAGGACCAATTCTGATCTTCAGAATATTTTGCCTCATAGATAAAACATATTTAAAGAATAGGGATTAATGATGCTAGAAACAAAACACGACATAAAAGGCGCATTGGGTAAATTCTTCGGCTTTGATAAATTCAAAGGTCCGCAGGAAAAAATTATTGCTAGTGTACTAGATGGTAAAGATACATTTGTAATCATGCCAACGGGTGGAGGCAAGTCTCTTTGCTACCAACTACCAGCACTGATGATGGAAGGTACCGCCATCGTAATTTCTCCCCTTATCGCCTTGATGAAAAATCAGGTAGATTCTATCCGTGGATATAGTCAACAGGATGAAGTAGCACATTTTCTTAATTCTTCGCTGACGAAAGTGCAGATGAAAAAGGTGAAAGATGATATTACCGCTGGAAAAACAAAATTATTATTTATAGCTCCGGAAACCCTCACCAAAGAAGATAGTTTGGCTTTCTTTCGTACCGTGAATCTTTCTTTTATTGCTGTGGATGAAGCACACTGTATCTCCGAATGGGGTCACGATTTCCGTCCGGAATACCGCCGGATTCGAAGCATGATAGATGATATTAATAAAGAAATTCCCATCATCGCGTTGACAGCTACAGCTACTCCCAAAGTTAGAACGGATATTGTCAAAAACCTCAATATGGATGAGGTAAATAGTTATGTTTCTTCTTTCAACCGGGACAACCTTTACTATGATATGCGCCCGAAAGGGAATAAAGAGCAAACGATTAAAAGCATTATTCAGGTCGTAAAATCAATGGCGGGTAAGTCTGGTATTATTTACGTACAAAGTAGAAAGTCTACCGAGGTAATCGCCGAAGCACTACGGGTAAATGATATTAAAGCGTCTGCCTATCATGCTGGTTTGGACGCTAAAACACGTACTAAAGCACAAGATGATTTTTTGATGGAAAATACGGATGTCATCGTAGCAACCATCGCTTTTGGGATGGGAATCGATAAACCGGATGTACGCTTTGTGATACATTATGATATCCCCAAAAGTATTGAGAATTATTACCAGGAAACGGGACGTGCCGGCCGAGATGGACTCGAAGGAAAATGTATTGCTTATTATTCTTACAAAGATATTCAACGACTGGAAAAATTCCTGCGGGATAAAACGGTTTCGGAACGGGAAATGGGCGCACAATTGATGGAAGAAATTATGGCTTACGCCGAAACAACTTCTTGTCGACGTCAATTCCTGCTACATTACTTTGGAGAAACATTTGCCGTAGAGCGTTGTGAAAAAATGTGTGACAATTGCCGTCACCCAAAAGAACGGGTAGAAGTTCAAATAGAAATGCAACAGGCATTAGAGATTATTAATACCCTTAACGAAAATTGCGGTATTAAAATGTTGATTGACTACGTGATGGGTAAAAATACCAAAGAGATTATGGATTTTGGGCACGATAAACTACCATTGTATGCAGTAGGTAAAGATCGTGACGATACTTTCTGGCATTCTATCTTCCGACAAGCGCTATTACACGATTTCGTTTATAAAGATATTGAAAATTATGGACTGCTAAAGATGAAGGATAAAGGGCATGAATACATCAAAAAGCCTTTCCCAATTCAAATTCCAATTAACCATAATTACGATGACATGGCTCCGGTCGATGATGGTAATAGTGGGAAAAGCGGCGTTTTAGATCAAGCTTTGATGGTGCTTTTAAAGGATTTGCGTCGTCAGATTGCAAAAGAAAAAAAGGTTCCTCCCTACGTAATTTTTCAAGACCCGTCCCTGGAAGATATGGCTACACAGTACCCTATTTCTATGGATGATATGGCGAAGATAACGGGGGTTAGCAAAGGTAAGGCGACCCGCTACGGAAAAAGTTTTATGGCTTTGATCAAAGAATACGTAGAAGAAAACGATATTGAGCGACCAACTGAAATTGTGGTCAAACAGATCGCCAATAAATCCAAGATAAAAGTTAATATCATTCAAAGTATTGACCGAAAAATCCCACTGTATGATATTGCTAGCTCCAATTCACTTTCAATGGAAGAAATTATTGAAGAGATGGAAGCTATTGTAATTTCGGGCACTAAACTCAATATTGACTACTACATCGAAGAGGCGGTAGATGCTGATTCGACCGAGGATATTTATGACTTTTTTATGGAATCAGAATCAGGTTCCGTCGAAGAAGCATTCGAAGAACTGAAGGAAGACGACATCACGATGGAAGAAATTCAATTGATGCGGATTAAGTTTCTTTCCGAAATGGCTAATTAGAAAATGGCTAAAAAAAAAATATTAATTATCAATGGCCCGAACCTAAACCTACTTGGTAAACGAGAGCCAGAAGTCTACGGAAACCAAAGTTTTGAGGATTATTTCAAAACCCTAAAAGGACAATTTCCTAAAATTAATCTGAAATATTTTCAATCCAACCATGAAGGTGCTATTCTGGATCGATTGCATGAGGTTGGTTTCTCTTATGACGGTATCGTACTCAATGGTGGCGCGCTTACACATACATCCATTGCAATTGCCGATGCGATTGCTGCGATTACAACTCCGGTCATTGAAGTACACATTTCCAATGTACACGCCCGCGAAGCTTTTCGCCACCACTCCTTTTTCAGTAAATATTGCGCGGGAATCATCGTTGGAATGGGACTGACAGGATATGAACTAGCCCTTCGTTTCTGGGATCGGAAAATACCAACAAAAGCTTTTTAAAGTATTTAATCCGCACATCCGCACATCCGCACATCCGCACATCCGCACATCCGCACATCCGCACATCAAGGCCCAACCTTATAAAAAGTCAAATCCAGTACCCTTAATCTCCGCCGTTTCCCCATTCGGTAAGTTTTCCTACGAAAAATAAAGCGAATTACCAATCCTACTACGATCGCCGTTCCTGGAATAATAATCGTTGCAGCCCTCAAACTAAACGCTGTAACCGCCGAAGCGATCAACGATAGCCCCGTAAAACTACCAGCAAATATAAAAGCATTATTGCTCAATCCTCTAGACCAGGCTTGGTCTTTAAAAGACCGGATTTTTGTGATATTCGCAATCTTAACAACTCGATTTGTAAATAATACCGCTTTTGAATCCACTAGAATGTCCACAATCTTTTCCCGGAACCAATAATCTTCCGTCTCTCCCGCCAACTGAAAAATTACTTCTTCCCCGATATAATAACGTTGGGTCTTTAAAGTACCTACTTTTTCAATTTGTAAAAGTTTTTGGGCAACACTGTAGTTAGTAGTATAAAAGGAAAAAAGAACAAATAAAAAAAGCTGTAATTTCATAAGTTTTATTTATTTGATAAGACGTCATAAAGTGGGTAAAGCGTTTGGTTGTAAGGATTATTCTCAAACAACTTTAAACCACGGCCTTCTTCAGTCCCTTAATAATTCGCTTCACCGACTGTTCAATATCTTTATATGGTTTTTCCTCTTTAGCGACGTACATGATCATCAGGGCGATTCGTTTATCTTTATTTTTTAAGTCCTCGTATAATCGGTGTTTATGTAATCGGTAAGCCTCTCGTACTTGACGACGCAGACGGTTACGATCTACCGCAAGACGAAATTTCTTTTTTGGAACACTCAGCGAAAATTGAGCTGGAAACGGGCCTGCTTCCTCAATCGGGATATAGACCACCCGTAATGGGTATGCCGAAAAAGATTTTCCGGAAGTGAAAAGAGCTGTTAGCAGATGATGATTCTTCAGCCGCTCCTCCTTACTGAATTTGAACGACTGCGACATAACAAAAAGGTGGTAATTTACGAGAGTAGTATAAAATACGATAACCGCAAGCAACGAGGCTTGACGGTCACGGATAATATCGAAATTAACGAAAAGAAGAAATCAATGGAATTAGTATTTAAACAAATTCTCAATCTATTTCTTATGCATTTCGTCGGATACCGTTAATTTATGACGTCCCTTAGCACGACGACGCGCCAATAATTTACGGCCATTCTTAGTAGCCATTTTGCTACGGAATCCGTGCTTATTTACGCGCTTGCGCTTAGAGGGTTGGAAAGTCCTTTTCATCTTAATTAATTTTTCTAATTGGCCGACAAAAGTACACTATATTTAAAGAAATCACAACTACCAACAGGGTTAAATCTCGGAAAATCTCCCTGAAAACGGGAAAATACCTTAGAATATCCCATCTTTGCACTATAATAGAGCCACATACCGTCGGCGATGAACCTTTTAATATTAAAATCATCTAAAAAATAAAAATGAAATTAGTTACTGTGGGCACTGTTGCCTTTGACACCATTGAAACCCCCTATGGCAAAGCTGAACGTGTCGTGGGTGGAGCTGCTACCTACATCAGCATCGCTGCTTCTTATTTTACCAAAGAACTAGGACTCGTTTCGGTGGTCGGAGATGATTTTCCGAACGAGGAATTAAAATACATGCAAAAGCGAGGCATTAATCTGGATGGCCTCCAAATCAAAGAAGGAGAAAAATCTTTCTTCTGGGCTGGACGATATCACAACAATATGAACAGTCGCGATACCCTCGATACACAACTGAATGTATTGGCGGATTTTAAACCAAAATTGCCGACCAACTACCGCAACGCAAAGTATCTAATGCTCGGTAATTTGACGCCGGAAATTCAGGCCAAGGTCATCAGCCAGATGAAATCCAAGCCAAAATTGATCGTTATGGATACAATGAATTTTTGGATGGATATTGCAATGCCTGCGCTAAAAAAGACGATCAAAAAAGTAGATGTCTTGACCATAAATGATGAGGAAGCAAGACAACTATCCGGTGAATACAGCCTGGTCAATGCGGCCAAAGCGATCCACAAAATGGGTCCCCAGGTTCTGGTCATCAAAAAAGGGGAACACGGCGCTTTGTTATTCTATAATAATAAAATGTTTTATGCTCCCGCCATGCCACTCGCACAGGTGTACGATCCTACGGGTGCAGGGGATACTTTTGCTGGTGGGTTTATTGGTTACTTGGCTAAAGCTAATAGTACTACCTTTGAAAATATGAAACGAGCGGTGATTTACGGATCCACCCTGGCTTCGTTTTGTGTGGAAGAATTTAGTATTGCGCGGCTCAAGCGATTGAAACAGTCGGAAGTAAATAAGCGGGTGAAAGAGTTTGAGAAGCTGACGAAGTTTACGATGTAAAATAGAAATCCCCAAAACTTGAAAAGTTTTGGGGATTTCTATTTTTAGGGATTTTTTTTGTTTAAAATAAATCCTCCATTCGTACCTCATTATCTATCAATCCCAAGCTATGTTTACTTTTCAGACTCCCATAAGTAGTAATCAATACCACAAATATTTGTTTCTTTGTTCTTGAAAATTGTCGAAACAAGGTGCGCTTTTTTCGGATACCTTCGGCTTCTTTTTTAGAGAGCAGAAAATGATCATTATAAAATTTTATTTCACACAAAGAGATAGCATTGTCCGCCCGGTCGATCAACAAGTCTATTTGTGTTCCTTCCAATTCATCCGTTCCTTTTGCGAGAAAACTAAAGCCTTGGCTTTGTATACCGGCAATCCCTAGTTTTGCTTTAATTTTATCAATGTGTTGTAAACATATATTTTCAAAAGCGTATCCACTCCATGATTTCCATGACTGAGTTTGACTGAGGGTTATCCAGCTACCGTCCAGACTTGGAGGAAGTGGCTTGATAAACTTTAAGTAAAAGAGTGAATAATTATCGGTTAGTCGATATAAGGTGTTTTTTTTCTTTTTTTGAAAAGGAACATATGCGGTAATGAAACCTGATTGTTCTAGCTCTTGCAAGATGGTTGTGATGCCTCCACCGTCCGTAAATCCTGAAAGTTTAACTATTTCCTTTCGGCTCATTCCTCGCCAAGTGGTAGCTAAAATTGCTACTATTTTTTCGTATCGTTCTGGATGGGTAAATAGTGAACTGTATAAATTGTCAAACTCTGTACGCAAGAGGCCTTCCTGGCTAAAACAAATTGAATCGATATTTTGTATCGCAGTTTTACCTCCGACTACCTGATCAAGATAGTGAGGAATACCACCCATCGTCATATAAAGCTGCACAAGTTGATAGTGGTTGAAACTAATTTGACGTGATTGAAAATAGGCTTCTGTTTCTGCTAAAGAGAAGGGACGTAAAATAATTTTCCGGGTAACACGATTGTGTAATCCACCTTTATTATTAATTACTTTTTTGATCATCCACGCGGTTGCCGAACCACAGATTATAAAGACAACATTTGTCTTTGATCCGTAACTATTCCAAAAATAGCTCAGGCCAGTAAAAAAGTCTGAACGTGGATTTGCCGCCCAGGGAAGTTCATCAATGAAGACAACTTTCTTTTTATCCTCACTCAAAGATTCTAAATGTTTTCGTAGCAGATGAAAAGCGCCTAACCAATCAGTAGGCATTTCTGCTGCAGCTAAAACACGGCCCGTTACTTCTTCTAAACTAAAAACAAAATTTCTAAGTTGTCGCTCATTATTTCCATCTTTCAACCCTACCATTTCGAAATCAATCTGATCCTCAAAAAATGATCGGATTAAATAAGTTTTTCCCACTCTTCGACGACCAATTACTGCAATCATCTCCGGGCGATCCGTCTGAGAAGCATCTTCTAAAATAGCTATTTCTTTGGTTCTTCCAATCATAGTAAAGTTTTTAAACTTACGGAATCTATGTAAATATATCTACATTCCGCAAGTTTAAAAAATAAAATCTGCGGAATGTATGGTTTTTAGCATAGATTCCGCAGCTTTGATCCTAAAGTGCCCTTAAAATGATAAAAAGTTCTTTTTAAGCCATCTATGTTAAAATAAGGGAGAAAGTCTACGTTGAAGAGAAAATCGCAATAGAAGAGAAAATTGAAATTGCCATTGAAGTTCCATCAGCCTTTATTCGCCAACTGCCCACAAGCCGCGTCAATATCTTTCCCACGACTTCGTCTCACCGTTACCATTACGCCTTCCTTACGCAGATAAGCCGCAAAATCATCAATTCTACGCTCGGCGGATTTTAAAAAAGGTGCACCGTCGATGGGATTGTATTCGATGATATTAACTCGTACCGGAAACCGCTTACAGAGTTTAACCAGCTGTTTTGCATCGTCAATGCTATCATTAAAATTTTGAAAAGTAATATATTCGTAACTAATCCGATTTTTTGTTTTTTGGTAGAAATAAGCAATCGAATCCATCAGGATATCCAGACTATTTTGTTCGTTGATGGGCATGATCTCGTTGCGTTTTTCGTCATCCGCAGCGTGGAGGGAGAGCGCCAAATTAAATCGTACTTCGTCGTCTGCTAGTTTATGAATCATCTTGGCAATGCCCGCTGTGCTGACCGTAATCCGACGAGCGGACATGTTCAGTCCTTCCGGCGCAGAAATTTTTTCAATACTTTCTAATACATTCTTATAAGCCAAAAGCGGTTCGCCCATGCCCATATAAACAATATTGGTCAACGGATAACCAAACGTTTCTTCGCACTGACGATTCACCAAAACCACCTGATCAAATATTTCGGCAGCATCCAGATTACGGACCCGTTTCATCCGCCCCGTAGCACAAAAAGTACAAGTCAGACTACAACCTACCTGAGAAGAAACACAAACCGTAAATCGCTTATCAGCTGGTACTGGAATCAGTACCGCTTCAATCAAATGACCGTCGTGCAGTTGATATCTGGATTTTATGGTTCCATCCAGACTACGCTGTACTTTATCTTCCCGTATGGCGTTAATAATAAAATGCTCGTCCAGAATGGATCGAAGCTCTTTGGACAGGTTGGTCATCTCCGAAAAATGGTGCGCACCTTTTTTCCACAACCATTCGTAAACCTGTTTTGCCCGGAAACCCTGCTGGTTCATAGCTTTAAACCAGTCCGTTAATTCGGCGCGGCTCAGTTTGCGAATATCTGTTTTAACAATTGTAGTCATTAATCAACAAAGTTACGCAATTTTGTTTTCGTATCTTTGCTACTAAATCAATTCTAACCTGCAAATCGACTAAAACCGTAGCATGGACTTATACGCTAAAAAGTCAAGATGGAAATTATATCTGTTTCTCGCCGCCATGATCATTCTGGCCATATCTACACTTTATACAAATCATATTGCTACTAAACTGGCACAGGGAGAACGCGATAAAGCAGATGTATGGGCCAAAACGATGGAACGAATGCAAGATGTAAACGCGGACTTGAACGAGGATGTCACCCTTGAGGTGGAAACTATTAGAAGTCCAGATTTACCGATTATCATGGTAAACGAAGTTGGAAAAATTTCGGAGAGTCTAAATTTTTCGGATAATGCGGATTTGGAAGTAGAATTAAAAAAAATGAAGAATAGTGACCTTCAACCAATAGAAGGAACGGGTTATGCCAGATATACTTATTACAAACATTCCCCTACGCTTACGCTACTGACTTATTTCCCAATCCTACAAATTATTTTCTTTTCCGTCTTTGCGGGTATCGGATACATCCTCTTTAGTTCCGCCCGTCGTTCCGAGCAAAATCAGGTCTGGGTAGGAATGGCCAAAGAAACGGCGCATCAGCTGGGGACTCCAATTTCAGGGATTATTGGCTGGATTGATCACTTGCGGATGCTTAAACCAGATGAGGAAGAAGTCCAGGAAGTACTCGATGAACTGGGCAACGACGTAGAACGACTCAATTTGATTGCGGATCGCTTTTCTAAAATCGGTTCCGAACCTAAACTCACCTCGGTCAATATCTATCAGGAATTAGACGCCTGCCGCAATTATATGCAGCGCCGAGCCAGTCGAAAAACGATATTTGATTTTCCTTCTCCAGATGAAAGTCTAAACGTAAATATTAACCCGCCGTTATTCGCCTGGGTTGTAGAAAATCTACTGCGAAATGCTTTGGATGCCATGGATGGAAAAGGGAAAATATCTGCTCAAGTAACTGAAGAAGATAAGTTTGTCAATATCGAAATCAGTGATACGGGCAAAGGAATACCTTCTAATAAATTTAAGACCGTTTTTGAACCTGGTTTTACTACTAAAAAAAGAGGATGGGGACTTGGTCTTTCACTGGCCAAACGCATTATAGAATCTTACCACTCTGGCAGGATATTTGTAAAAAAATCAGGTATTGACGAAGGAACTACTTTTGTCATCAAACTTCCCAAAGGATAACCTCCCGGAGGGCCAAGCGCAGTAAATGTTAGGGAATTTTTTTACATTTTTTAAGACTCTTTTCCAGAAACTATGCACCATTTCAATGGTTGTGGTCCTGCTCTTCTTTTGCAATCACCTTTCCGCTAATTTTCGAATAGATTTTAACGAGTATGATTTAACAATCACCGTAACGGACGGCGCTAATGGCGAGGAGCTTGTTGGGGTTTCTATTTTTACGGACGATCAAAAATTTGTTGGTTTTACCGACATTCAAGGACAGATACAGCTACCTATTTTATCCCACCGGGAAATGGTGAATTTTTCTTACGTTGGATATGACGAATTAAGAATTCCCTATTTCGAATTGCGTAAAAATGGTGGTACTGTAAAAATGTTTGCGGCAACTAACCTGGTAGATAGTATCGTTGTAGTAGGAAGACGGGATGACCCCATCGAAGAAATACCCTACGTTGTAGAACGGGTTACGCAGGAACAAATTGCTTTTACCAATTCACAGACTCCGGCCGATGCGCTAGCGGCCAATGCGGACGTTTTTGTGCAAAAATCTCAGTTGGGCGGAGGAAGTCCAATTATTCGTGGCTTTGAGGCCAATAAACTATTATTGGTAATAGATGGCGTTAGAATGAATAATGCAATCTACCGATCAGGCCATTTACAAAATTCAATTACGCTGGACAATGCCATTATCGATCAGGCCGAAGTAATTTATGGACCTGGTTCGTTGATGTATGGTAGTGATGCTCTGGGCGGCGTTATTCATTTCAGAACTCGTGATCCTAAAATCTTATACGATCTCTCTGCTGGTGAAAGCAAAATGGCCGTAGGCGCATATACGCGATTTTCGAGTGCCAACCGAGAGAAAGCGGTACACTTGGATCTTGATTATCGCAGCCGGGAATGGGGAACGATGACGAGTCTAACTTTTGCTAACTACGGTGATTTAAGGGTAGGATCAAAGCGGCCCGCAGAATTTCCAAATTTGAGTATCCGGCCTTATTCTCAGTTAAGAATTGAGGGACAAGATCAGATTGCCGGTCCGTGGAAAAGTCAGGATATTTTAAGAACAACTGGTTATAGTCAGTTTGATTTACTACAAAAAGTTAAATACCAACCCAGTGATAGCCTTTACTTTATTTTAAATGTTCAATATTCTACTTCTACCAATGTTCCGCGCTTTGATAATCTCCAGGATACGCTGGGGTCCGCACAGGAACTCAAATGGTCAGAATGGTATTATGGCCCACAAAAAAGATTTTTATCTTCCCTGAAAATAAGAATGTTAAAGCCCAATTTTCTTTACGACAAAGGAACAATCATTGGCGCTTTTCAAAAAATAGATGAAGATCGACTGAAAAGAAGATTTGCGGGATCACAACGAACCTTCAACAATGAGGATGTATTTGTTTATAGCTTAACGCTTGATCTTGATAAAAATTTAAATAAAAAAGGAACCCATACTTTGTCTTATGGCCTTGATGGAGCCTATAATCAGGTTTTTTCGGACGCTGGAAAAATTCATATGACAACGGGATTGGTATCGAGGGGTGGGGTCTTTACGCGTTATCCTAGTGACCGCAGTTCTACCACTGCAACCGGTGGATACCTCAACTACAAAATTAGATCTAGAGATTCTGTTTTTGTTTTTAACGTGGGTGCCCGTTATTCGATGGTAAGCCTTTATGCTAGATATGATTCGGCTGACCTCGATTTGATTGAATGGCCAGAGCAGTATGTTAATGAAGGAGTCACCGCAAAAAATGATGACTTAACATGGGGTGCTGGGTTTACTATCAATACTAAAAATAAATGGCAAATAAGAGCGCTGGCTTCTACCGCATTTCGATCACCCAATATTGATGATTTTGCGAAACTTAGGGTACAAAATCAATATGCTGTTTTGCCTAACACGGACTTAAAACCGGAGCGATCCATCAGTGGGGAACTAACTTTGGGTAAAGAATTTGGTCGAGCGAGGCCAGAAGGAGGAACTTCCCTTCGATTAAGCGGAACCGGATTTTATACGTACTTGAAAGATGCAATTATCCGCCGTTTAGGTACACAACCAAACGGCGACAGTACTATCATCGTAGAAAATGAACCTAATCCACTGTTTAATGTTCAGCAAAATATTAATCAAAATTATGCGATTGTCTATGGGGTCTCTGGTAATATTGAATTTAAAATAAAAAATAACTGGCGTTTTAAAGCTGGGATGAACTACACAAGGGGGCGTAGTCAGTTGATTGTAGATTCTCCGGGAGGAACGGTACCACCCCTGGACACACTTGTCCCGTTAGATCACATCCCTCCTCGTTATGGACAGGTAGGATTGATGTATAAAAAAGGACGATTCAAGATTGAAGGAATCGCTCGATTTGCGGCGGAAAAACCTTTTAGTGAATATGCCGTTACCGCCGCCAATTATGACGCAAACAAAAATCTGATTCTAGAACGTGGAGGTAGTTCTGATAATATTGAATTCACTCCATATCGCCTCGATGAAGATGGTGAAATTCAGCATATTGGATCACTTGCCTGGACGACATATAATCTTTTTTCTTCTTTTAAGCTTAGTCCGCAAATTACTGTTAATCTGGCAGTAGAAAATCTGATGGATTTAAATTATTTGCCCTTTTCATCTGGTATTAGTGCACCAGGCAGAAACTTCATTCTTACTGTCCGGGGAAAATTCTAACCCCAAAATTGCGGATAACCCATATATTTGTGATTTTTTTTGTTTAATTGCCTATCTTGTGTTCAGCAGATTTTATCAAGCACCTATAATGTAACTCAAATACAATTTTAGCGTCCAAACAAAGAGAAGACTAAGATCGTCCCTAATGCACGATCCTCTGCGATCCTTAGCTCAACATACTGGAAATGAACCTTTTAAAATGTTATCTTATCGTATTGCCCTTCCTGTTTTACCTGTCGGTATCAGGACAGGAGGTAATTTGGGCAGACCAATTAGTAGAATTTTCCAGTGAACTAAATAACTCTGCCGTTCAGGTATTGGGTGCTCCGGATGCAATAGAACAACAGGATCAGGATCTTGCCTGGACCCCTAAAAAAGAAGGACTGGCCAGAGGTGAGTTTATTCATGTTAATTTCGCTTTTCCCATTCGTACCCGGCAAATCATCATTTCAGAAGCAAGTAATCCCGGAGCTATTTTTCGACTGACTGCTTTCTTTACGGATGGCACCGAGACATTGATTTACGAAAATAAATATCCCAGAAATTTATTGGTACCTAATCGAATCTTTACTTACCAATTTCCACTTACCCGTAAAAAGGTAGCTTCGGTAAAGCTGGAACTGGATACCCGTTCCGTAAAAGGGTACAACCGAATTGATGCAATTGGTATTTCTGATGAGACAGAACGTTATACTTCTGAGCCACTTGAATTACAAGAAAAAGAAGGAAATCTGGGTACAGAAGTGAATAGTACTGCGGCAGATATTTTACCACAGATTTCGGCAGATGGGAAGACACTTTACTTTGTTCGTCATCATCATAGTGATAATATGGGCGAGGGTGACATTTGGGTCAGTAAGCGTCTGGGAGAAGATCGCTGGAGTACCGCCGTGAACTTAGGTGCCCCCATCAACAATAGACAGGAAAACCAAGTCATTGGGATAGGTAAAAACGGGATGCAGTTATACCTTAAAATGGGGAATGAACAAACCGACAATAATAATATTTTTGTTACACAAAAAAATGGTCGAACTTGGTCTCGCCCCAAACGATTAAATACCAATTTACCAACAGATTTACCGCTGCGTCATATCTTTATCAGTGGAAATGGTAAAACAATATTAGTTGCTATTAAAACCGCAGATGCGGGTTTTGACCTTCAGGTAACAAACCAAACCTTCAACGGAAAATGGACGAAACTGGTTAGCCTCGGAACGACGATTAACACAAGCAATGACGAAACAAGTGCTTGCTTATCAATGGATGGTAAAATACTTTATTTTTCGAGCAATGGACACGGTGGAATGGGCGGTCAGGATTTCTTTGTCAGTCGCCGCAAGGGCGATTCCTGGAATGATTGGTCCGAACCGGTAAATCTTGGTAACGAAATAAACGATGCCACTGATAATGAAAAACTGTCCTTAGCCGCCGATAATGTTTACACAGTTTTTAGTAGAAAAAATAAAGCGGGAGACAATGATATTTATCAAATAAATTTACCTGAGAATCTTATTGCAACAAATGGTGAAATCGGTAGAAGTGGGGTAATAGATTTAGAAGAAAAAAATAGTGAACAAAATATTTCCGTTAAATCGACAAACGACCTCACAGCTCTATCGCAAGGATCAATGGTTACTAAGAAAGGAACAGAAAGTAATCTTCAACTCCGACTCCAGAAAATGGACCAACGAATTACCGATCTTGAGAAGGTAAGGGAAGAATTACGAAAGCAAAAATTTCAAAGTAGAGAAATGCCCAACACTTTTCTGGAAGGAGAAGAAATAGAAAGACTACGTGGACAATTTATAGAAAATCAAAAAAATAGCAAAGTTATATTTAGAGAAGAGGTAGAAGAAGACGCGGAATTGGCAAAAATGAAAAATAAATTTAATCAGGTAAACGGAAAATCGACCACTACTTCTATCAAGGGAAAAAAAACAACCAAGGACCAGGAGCTAGAAGAAATGAAAAAACGCTTCAATAAGCTCAACGGCAAGTCTGAGTCCACCAATGATGATGATGAGTATATGGATATGGAAATGAGTAATGGTCAAGTATACGATGAGGACTATGACCGGATGATGTACAGTGGCGGGTTTACAAAATTGCAACAAAAAATGTGGTCGGCACTCGAAACGGAATTGGCAGACCTTGTGAAACTTACTATTAAAAAACAAATTTATACAAAAGTAGAAAAGGAATTGTTACAGTCGTTATCCGAAAATTTGGACGAAGCACAACAGTATCGTTTGAGACAGCAGGGAATTTTACTTTACCGGGAAATAAAAAAAGAACTACGGAAAGTCTCAGACGAAAAAATAACCCTGGATAATATTCCCGAAAATGATATTACCATCGCTCTACGTCGCAGAATGGAACCGCTCGTTCGAAAAAACTTATACGCGGATCTTCGGGACTTAGCCGCTGACGAAATTAACAATGAATTGCAATACCGTTTTGTAAAAGAAGAGAAGACTGTGTTAGAAAAAGAACTTAAAAATAAACCCGCGGAATGGTCTCCTGCGGTGGTGGATGCACCGGCACCAGTCTCTGATCGGCGTCAGGAACCCGAGTTGTTGTCTACTTTGTTATTGAAAAAAGGTCAATTGAAAATTCCTTTTCGGGAAGGGCAAAAATTTCTAATCGAAGATATTTCGTTTAGAAAAAATAGTGGTGTACTTAAATCGCAATCTTCCAGTGGGATTGATCAAATAGTTGATTTTTTAAATGCTCATGAAAACCTTTCGGTTGAAATAGGCGTTTTCGATGATGGTACGGGAGAACAATTGGCTTTTATTCGTGCCAAAACAATCTATGAA
Source organism: uncultured Saprospiraceae bacterium (assembly GCA_938015415.1). GTDB lineage: Bacteria > Bacteroidota > Bacteroidia > Chitinophagales > Saprospiraceae > JALZUU01. Next base: position 17,059 of record CALLPK010000033.1, on the reverse strand, counting down.
ACCTTAATGCGGCAGGGAATCACGGCCAATCGATTGTTATACCGTGACTACGCTTCGGAAGGAGCCGCGAGTAAATCATCATTCGTCAAAACCCAATTAAAAATTGTCAGTATTCGTTAGTATACCGTCTTCCAGTTTATAATTAATCTCCGATATGAAATTTATTCCTGAATCTGTTATTGATCAAAGCATTGAAGTATTGAGTGTATCGGATTCACTTGATGAGGCGATCAAAGAATTAGCGGACGCCCAACCCTTTCTGGTGGCTTATCTCAGCTCCGAAACTACATCTGCTTTTTCTAACGAAGAAAAAGACTTTCTGTTTTTCGCTACTTCTGTTATCGTGGCTTCCGTCGATGCAATAGAGCCAGCATCTAGGTTACTAGGCTTAGAGATGCTTACTGAAATAGAAGAACAAAATTTTACAATTCTTACGGAAACAAAAGGGAAAGAATTCCGGGATAGGATTACGGTATTTTTTGAAAATTATCCTCAGGAAGACTTACTGGCTTTTGCGGAAGATGCCCTGGAAGAAGATGAAGAAAACTTCATTACGGATGAAGGACGGGAATACCTCTTTGTAATGTTAAAAACTATCATTGATACCTTTCACAAGTCTTTACTGCAAAAATAAATTATGCTGTTTTTCGTAGCCAATCGAAGTATCCGGACCGTGCCCGGGATGAACAGCTACCTCATCTCCTAACGGAAATAACTGATCCTTAATACTGCCTAACAAAGTCGCCATATCACCACCCGGCAAATCGGTACGGCCAATACTCTGGAAAAATAAAACGTCCCCCGCAATGATAAAATTATCCGCTTCGCAATAGAAAGATAAACTAGCAGGAGAATGACCTGGCGTAAATAATGCCTTTAAAGACGTATTTCCAAATAAAATGGTATCTCCGGTCTCAATAAATTTTCCGGGGGCCGGAGAAGGTTGGGGAAGTTGAATCCCATACATCTGACAGACTTGAGGAACCGACTCCAAAACCGGTAGTTCGCCACGGTGTATTTCCAGTTCTAAACCGTACGTTTCTGCGACAAAAGCATTTCCAAAGACATGGTCTAAATGACAGTGCGTATTGATCAGTCGGACGGGCGTCCATTCGTTTTCAATAATGAAATTTTTTAATTCTTCGCGTTCCTTTTGCGTATAACAGCCAGGATCAAATATGATACACTCGCCGGTTTCATCTGAAACGATATAGGTGTTTTCCTGAAAAGGATTAAAAGTAAGTTTGGAAACAACCGCCATTAGATTGCGTTTTTAGTAAATAAAATAAGTAAATCGTTAAATATAAAGAATCTGTCCGTTCTGAGCATTTCGATTTGTCAAATCTTTTGTATCTTGAACTACTCGAGAGATGGCCTAAATTTTCATAATTCCAAAAAATAGAGAGATTTAGCCAAACTTTGACTACTGTTCTGCCCACAATACTAAACCTTTTTTATGCAAAATTTTAAAATTTTTATTACAGGTTTTTGTTTTTTTCTCTCCATTAGTGCTTCGTTTTCACAGACTTCCCAAGTAGAATTTGGTAAAAATCGGGTACAGTTCCATGAAGATTTTAAGGAATGGGCCATGTACGAAAGTGAAAATTTTGTTACCTATTGGTACGGAGAAGGCAGAGCTATCGGACAAGCGGTTGTCCAAATTGCTGAAAAAGATTTTATGGATATCCAGCGTATTCTGGAGCACCGAATGAATGATAAAATTGATATTATCGTCTACAAAGACCTGACAGATATCAAGCAAAGTAATATTGGTAGTGAGGAAGTATTTTTTAATACGGGTGGAAAAACCAAAATTGTCGGTAATAAAATCTTCGTTTATTTTGATGGCAATCACAATAATTTACGACGATCGGTCCGCGAAGGGGTGGCATCTGCCTACCTGAACGCCATGATGTTTGGCGCCAACCTTCAGGAGATTGTCCAAAACGCGGTGATGCTCAATTTGCCACAATGGTTTAAAGAAGGATTGGTAAGCTACGCAGGGGAAAGCTGGAATGTCCACTATGACGACCGTATGCGCGAGATATTTCTATCCAAACGATATAAAAAATTTGAAAATTTTGCGGACGAATATCCAAAGTTAGCGGGGCATTCTATGTGGTATTTTATTAGTCAAAATTATGGTAAATCGGTAGTTTCAAACCTACTTTATCTTACCCGAATAAACCGCAGCATCGAAAGTGGTTATGCCTTCGTCCTGGGGGATACTTACGAAAAATCACTCAATAACTGGTACGAGTTTTATGAAAAGCGTTACGAGACGGAAATCAAAGGATTAGCAAAGCCCAAAGGAAGAAAGGTAGAGATTAAGAACCGTCGTAAGCTTCCCGTTAGTAATTTAAAGTTAAGTCCTGACGGAAAAAAGATCGCGTACGTATTGAATGAAATTGGAAAAGTAAAGGTTTTTATTCAGGATATCCGAACAGGAAAAAGAACGCAAATTTTAAAATACGGCTCTCGTAATCCTTTTCAGGAAACAGACTACAATTATCCACTCCTCGCCTGGAGTCCCAACAATCAGGAACTGGGAATTATTTACGAACAAAGAGATATCATCAAAATAATCCAGCGAGATCTTAATACCGGAAAAAACCTTGAAGATGTTCTGCCCAATCAGTTTCATCGGATCAACAGTATGGATTATGTTAATCCGTTTAAAATGGTTTTTTCGGCAACCGTGGGAGGTGTTTCAGACATCTTTACATTCGTACCTAAAACTCGCCAATCGCAGCGACTTACCCAAGATTTCTGGGATGACCTTGACGCAAAATTTGTCAAAATAGATGGACAGAAAGGAATTCTATTTTCTTCTAATCGATCAGATACCTTATTGGTGAGGGCGAAGTTAGATTCTATTCTACCCGTTAGTACCTTTGATATTTTTTACTATGATTTAGAAAACCCTTCTAAAGAACTTACGCGGGTAACGAGTACGCCGCACGCTAACGAACGCAACCCGGTAGGAGTGGATTCTACCTGGTTTAGTTATACCAGCGATGCGAGTGGAATTTACAATCAGAATATGGGATACCTCGAAACTTACCTGGCCTGGAACAACCAGGCGATTTATCTAGAGGATGGCTCTGAAATAATCATTCGGGAAGATTCTATTTGGAATAATGTGGATTCCATTGGCATCGACTCGGTAGTGATACAACCCGTTTATAAAAAAAGAGGCGTTACCCACAATCGCACAAATTACAAGACCCATCTGATCCGTCATGATATTGCGGGCAAAGTAGATAAACAAATAATCCTGTACAGAGAAGGGTATAATTATAAGATGCGAATCCAGCCGGTAGATACCTTGGCCATGATACCAGCAAGAACCACCATCTTCAGGAAGCAATCTCTGGGAGAAGCAGGTCTAACTTTAGCACAAAATGAAAATACCTCTGGTAACGTAAAACCGCCAACGAAGACGATTCCAAAAAAAGAAGAAAAAGTTATCGAAGATTATTTATTTCAAAGTGAATTTGACGAAGCTGAAAAGCCGCCAATGATTATTATCGACGAAGAGGAAGGTAATATTTTAATTGAGCCGTCGCTGTCCGTACCATCTTCTCCCAGTTGGGACCAGGCACAGGTCCACGAATTCCGTCAGGAGCGAATTGTCCCTTATCAGTTACAATTCAGAACGGACTTTATTACGACTACGGTGGATAATAGCTTGTTATTTGGAGGACTCAATAACTATGCGGGTACAGGACAAGAGTATAATTTTCCGCCGCCAGGTATTCTTTTAAAAGCGAATTTTAAAGACCTTTTTGAAGATTATGTTTTGGAAGGAGGCATTCGTATTCCAACTACTTTTAACGGCGCGGAATATTATTTGTTTTTAGATAACAAAAAGAAAAGACTGGATAAACGTTTTGCTGCGTACCGTCGTTCCCGTCGTCGTAACGGAGTAGATATTGCGCCGCCACCAGTACCGCAGAATCGTTTTGTCGAACCCCGAAACCGGGAAACTACTTTTCTCACACAAATGGAATTGCGTTATCCATTGGATATATTCAGAAGTATACGGGCTACCACTACTTTTCGGGTTGATAAACAAACTCAGCTAGCTACCGATCAGCCAGCCCTTAATACATCTACGGATAAGCAACAACGGTTGGGTTTACGGTTAGAGTATGTTTTTGATAATACGCTTGATGTAGATATTAATATTAAAAATGGTACGCGGTATAAATTTTACGCAGAAGTGCTGAAGCGTTTTGAAATCGATTTTGTCGATGGGTTTAACTTTGATTTGGCGCAAGGATTTATGACGATTTTAGGGTTTGATGCTCGGCATTACCAGCGACTGGACAAACACTCTATATTGGCTATTCGGGCTGCAGGTTCTACTTCTTTGGGCTCTGAGCGTATTTTGTTTTTATTAGGTGGAGTAGATAACTGGCTATTTCCTTCCTTCAATCAGGACATTCCAACTCCTGCGCGGGAAGGGCTGGCTTACCAGACATTTGCCAACAATGTTCGTGGATTTAAAACCAACATTAGAAATGGTACTTCGTATGCTTTAGTTAATACGGAACTAAGGGTTCCCATTTTTAAATATTTTTCCCGGCGAATCAAGTCCTCTTTCTTCCGAAGTTTTCAGCTCGTAGGATTTTTTGATATTGGAACGGCCTGGGAAGGTTTATCTCCCTATAGCGACGATAATCCACTGAATATTACGACCGTTTCTAATGGTGCGGTGACCTTGTCCATTAATTATTTCCGAGATCCGATTGTAATGGGGTACGGAGCTGGAATGCGTGCCATGTTATTTGGTTATTTTTTAAAACTGGATTATGGCTGGGGAATTGAGTCGAGGGTGACGCAGGATCCAAGGTTGCATTTTTCGATTGGGATGGATTTTTAGGGATTGGTGATTGAGAATGGGATATGTTTTTTCTTTTGTAAAAATCTTCTAAGGACTCTGAATCTTTCATTTGTGCTAAGTTTTATCCTGTAACATTTATTTTTTTTATAAATGGTTGATCATATAATCGCTCGCCCGTTGCCTGATATAAGGCATTCGCCAAAGCACCAAAAACAGGTGGAAAAGTAGGTTCTCCCAAACCCGTTGGGTCTATATTGTTTTCTACAAAATGAACATCAATTTTTTTAGGCGCTTCGGACATTCGGACCATTCGGTATTGATCAAAATTGTTTTTTTCAGGAACCCCATTCTTAAAAGTTAATTCACCAAACAAAGCATTTCCGATTCCGTCAACAATAGCTCCTTCTGCTAAATTTCTGGCAGCATCCGGATTGACCACCATTCCACAATCGACGGCACAACAAACGCTTTCAATAACAGGATTTCCATTTTTCATTTTCAAATCCAAAACCTGTGCGGAATAGGAATGATGGCAAAAATAAACGGACACACCTCTATGAATATCAACTGGTGGATTATCCCAGTTTGATTTTTCACGCACTAATTTTAAGACACCAGCCAGTCGGTCAGCGTTATAGTCATTTTTTTCGCCAACTGGATTTTTCTTTGCTTGCTCAATGAGTTCCAACCGAAAATCAATTGGGTCTTTTCCCATTGCTTCCGCAACCTCATCTAAAAATGATTGCTCCGCACAAGCCATAAAATTGGAACGGGGCGCACGAAAGGAACCAATGGTAATGTTGGAATTAATCGTCCAACTCTCCGCCAAATAATTTTCGACGGTACCTGCGGGGAATCGGTTGGCATATAAAGGACTTTCTAAATTGCCACCTGCGTTGATATGCAACCCAATCAGGTTATTATTTTCATCAATTGCAGCCCGATAAGTGGCTTGATAAGCCGGGCGATATATACCACCAGTCATATCATCCTCGCGGGTATAAACCAGTTTAACAGGTGTATTCATTTTTTGGGAAATGAGTGCAGCTTCTAATGCCCAATGAGCGTAAGACCGTCGTCCGTATCCTCCGCCAAGACGGGTCATTTGAATCTCAATGTTTTCGATAGGAATTCCCAAGCGAGCGGACACAGTTTGTTCTGTTAATTCTGCCTTTTGCAACCCACCAATAAGTACCGCTTTGTCATTGCTCACATCGGCAAAAAAGTTCATCGGCTCCATACAATTATGGGCTAAATATGGGGCAGTATAAGTTCTCTCAATTACTTTTGTTGCTTTTTTGAAAGCAACTTCTGGGTTGCCATCTCTACGCAATACGGTTGCTTTTTGAGCAGCTCTTTCGATCATATTAGCATGATGGGTATTCGAATTTTCCAGTCCGGCCGGGATCGTTAACGTTTGTTTTTTTCGTCCCCAAAAAGTTCGCTCCTCTTCATATGGTGAAAAATTTTCCCATTGAATCTGGATGGCTTTCTTTGCTTGCATCACTTGCCAGGTCGAATCTCCGACGATGGCGACCACTTCCAAAAAGGTAGTGGTATCAAAATGCTGTCTTTCAAAATCATCATCCAACACTTTAATGGTAAAAACCTCCCGGATACCTGGCATAGACTTCACAACTGCATCATCTACGGATTTTAATTTCATCCCAAATGCTGGCGGATGAACGATCATGGCAGTAAGCATTCCCTCTTTATAGGTATCTATTCCAAACAAAGGCTTACCGGTTATTATTTTTTGACCATCAACATTTTTTCTGGATGTACCGATGATTTTAAAATCATTACTGTTTTTAAGCTGTACCTCTTCGGGGACAGAAATGTTCGCAGCAGCATTAGCCATTTCTCCGTAGCCCGCTGACTGGCCACTTTTTAAATGTTTTAAAACACCTGCTTCCGTGGTAATTTCTTCAATGGGCACCCCCCAGGTTTCTGCGGAAGCTTGTCGCAGTATTTGCCGTGCCGATGCCCCTGCCATTCTCAATCCCTTCCAGCCATTCCGAATAGCATTACTGCCTCCAATAAATTGACGTTGATACAATTCCGTATTCAGGGGAGCTTGCTCGACGATTACATTTTTCCAGTCAACATCTAATTCCTCCGCCACTATCATTGGCATGGAGGTTTTTACGTTTTGCCCGCCCTCTGGATTTGGGGACATAATCGTAACTTGTCCATTCTCCGCAATTTTTAGATAGCCATTAAAATCGAACCATTCCTTGGGCGCGTTTAGAACTTCTTTTTCAGAAGGAGATTGACAAGAGGCAAACCAGCAAAAATTGAGCATCAAACCACCGCCTGCGAGGGCAGAAGTTTTTAGGAAGGAACGGCGATTGTGGGACGTTTTTATGATTGACATATCTTGATGTTGAATTAATTCTTTGGAGTCAACAATTTGGTAAATGACATATTCGTCAATTTCCAGTCATCCCCCTGTTGCAGGTAAACTTCCGTCACCATAAATGGGTTGGTCACTTCATTACCACCAACCACCGCCAAAAGGGTAATACGATTATAAACCGTTGCCATATCTCCAATGACCTCTACCGAAACTTCATGGATATCTGCTTGCTTATAATGGATACCTCCACTTCTAATAATTTCTACTTCACGGTCTTTTCCCCAAGTACCGCCCATGTGCACAAATTTTGCCTGCTCATGAAAAAGGTCGGCAAGCGCATCTGCTTTTTTATCAGCCATCCATTCCCATTTTTGTTTGGAAAGTTCGAGGATTTGTTGTTCTGCAGAAACACCTTCGGCAATCTCATGGGTATCCCGCACTTTACTAAACGTCAAGTCTAACAATTTCCAACCACCCTTTCCTTTATGGTAGATTTCGGTAACCGTAAATTCATTCGATACATCATTTCCTCTGACGTGAGCTACCAACGTGATACGATTCCAAAGAACCGCTGTATTATCAAAAATTTCTACCTTTACATCATGCACATCGGCTTGCTTATACCAGATACTTCCAGATTTAATGATTTCGAGTTCTCTGTCCTTATTCCAGGTTCCGCTCATGTGCACAAATTTTGATTTGTCATGGAACAGAATAGCCAACTCCTCTACATTTTTGTCTGCCATCCATTGCCATTTATCTTTGGATAAATTGATGACTTCCTGTTCGTAGTTGCTTGTTTGTGCAAAGGAAAACTGCAAGCATATGCTTAGTAAACATAGCCCGATAAGTAATTTTTTCATTCTAATTTAGTTGTTAATTTTAAATCAAATAGGATCACCCTAAGATATTCTCCTCTCCTAAAAACGGTTGACGATACCGTCGTTTACCAGTCGCTTTATAAATAGCATTGGCCACGGCTCCAAAAACCGGAGGGAATGGAGGCTCACCTAATCCTGTTGGGTCAATTTCATTTTGTACAAAATGTACTTCAATTTCTTTGGGTGCTTCGCCCATACGAATCATTCTGTATTGGTCAAAATTACTCTTTTGTGGTACGCCATCTTTAAAGGTCATCTCTCCATAAAAAGCATTACCCACTCCATCCACAATACCGCCTTCTGCCATATTCGCCGCTGCATCCGGATTCACCACTATCCCGCAGTCAATCGCACAGGTCACTTTTTGTACCACGGGCTTTCCGTTTTCTAGGGTCAAATCCAACACATGGGCAGCATAAGAATTATGACAGAAATAAGCAGAAACACCGCGGTGTAGGTTACCATCGTTTTTACCCCAATTTGATTTTTCTTTCACCAACTCCAAAACACCTGCATAGCGTTCCGCATCATAATCATTCTTTTCACCAACCGGGTTTTCTTTCGCCCGCTTCAGCAATTCTAATCTGAACTCAATGGGATCTTTGCCCATTGCTTCGGCAACTTCATCTAAAAAAGACTGCTCTGCTCCCGCCATAAAATTAGAGCGAGGCGCACGAAAAGCTCCGGTCGTAATGTTAGAGTCAATAGCAAATTCCTCCGCTAAGTAATTATCAACCGATCCCGCCGGAAAACGATTGGCAAATAACGGACTTTCGGGAACACCACCTGCTTTAATATGAATAGCTAACAAGTTATTATTTTCATCCAAAGCGGCCCGGTAGATGGCTTGATAAGTTGGACGATAAATACCATTGGTCATATCGTCCTCACGGGTGTACATCAATTTTATAGGAGCATTCACTTTTTGAGAAATCAATGCTGCTTCTACCATATAATGAGAATAAGCACGGCGACCAAAACCACCGCCCATTCGGGTCATTTCAATTTCAATGTTTTCGGGAGGAATACCCAAACGTGCTGAAATAGTGGGTTCTATCACACCCGGCGCTTGCAGAGGGGCTGCCAACCAAACTTTATCTCCTTCCACGTGCGCGTAGGAGTTCATTGGCTCCATACAATTATGGGCTAAATAAGGGGCTGAATAGTTGCGCTCAATGATTTTGGTGGCTTTCTTAAACGCAGTTTCGGGGTCTCCATCTTTACGGACTTCCTTCATGGGCTTAGCCAGCAACTCTTCCATTTGAGCATTATGAGTAGTGGTATTTTCTAAACCTGCCGGGATATGCACTTTAATATCCCTGCCAAAGCGGTCAATAGAATTTGTCGAATCCTTGATAGGTTTCCAACTTGCTTTTACCGCTTTTTTTGCTTTCATCACTTGCCAGGTCGAATTGCCTACCACTACCACAATTTCTGGGAAAGCATTGGTATCAAAATAGCCTTGTTTATAGTCATCTTTATAGGTTTGAATTTGGAAAACATCTTTGATCCCGGACATCGATTTTACTTCTTCTGCATTGTCAAGGGATTTTAATGTCATTCCGAAAGCAGGAGGATGAACAGGCATGGCAATTAACATCCCTTCTTTATGATAGTCTATTCCAAACATCGGTTTACCCATTACGATATTCAAACCATCTACATTCTTTTTAGAATGACCAATAATTTTATAATCTTTAGGCGCTTTCAATTCCACTTCTTCGGGAACAGAAATTTGTGCTGCCGCTGATGCCATTTCGCCATATCCAGCGGTTTGACCACTTGCTTCATGTTTCAATACACCGGCATCAGTTGTGATTTCAGAAACGGGAACTTGCCAGGCCTGAGCCGCAGCTTCTTTCAGCATTTGTTTAGCAGTAGCTCCTGCCATCCGCAGTGGTTTCCACTTTGACATGATGCCTCGACTTCCACCACTAAATTGTCCAAATGCTCCCCCAGGGAATTTTTCTTGACTATAAGGGGCTTGCTCAACAATGACATTTTTCCAGTCCACCTCTAATTCCTCGGCTACGATCATCGGCATCGAGGTTTTTACATTTTGCCCAAATTCAGGATTGGGTGAAAAAATAGTTACCACACCATTGTTACCAATTTTCAAATAAGCATTAATATCAAACCATTCGTCAGGCATGACTAATCCTACGGCTTCTTCCGCAGGTGACTGGCAGGAAGCGAACCAGCTAAAACCCAGCATCATTCCGCCACCTGTAAGCGCCGATGATTTTAAAAAAGAACGCCTGTTGTGTGTTGTTTTAATTAGAGCCATGATATTTTTATTTAGAAAACTTGTCCGCAGACGAGTAGAAACTGCCAATAATTATTCAAAAAAGAAATAGCAGATTATCTCGTTTATTGACAACTCTTCCGTTACTAAAACCGCAATATGATTTTTTCCAGTATACTTCTATCGGATATGAAATCGAAAAGAGAAAGAAACATATTATAAAGCATTGATGACTGAAAAAAGATACACAGAATGAATGTCAAAAGCTACCATTCAGCCTTACTCCTCTCCCTGCAATTTCCGCGCATTCTCCGCCATTTGTAGCGCCTGAATGATCTCCTCAATATCTCCCGCAATTACCCGGTCCAGTTTATTGAGAGAAAGACCAATCCGGTGATCGGTCACCCGGTTTTGTGGATAATTATACGTTCTGATTTTGTCGGCGCGATCTCCGGAGCCTACCAGTGATTTTCTTTCTTTAGCGACCGTATCATCGTGCGCTTGTTTTTTTGAATCGTGAATCTTTTGGTAGAGTCGCTGGATAGCAATGTCTCTGTTTTTATTTTGAGAACGACTATCGGTACTTTCCGCTACGAGACCCGTTGGTAAGTGGGTAAATCGAACGCCGGATTCCGTTTTGTTGACGTGTTGTCCACCCGCACCACTCGCACGGAAAGTGTCAACTTTCAGGTCTGCCTTGTTGATGTTAATTTCTTCCATCTCAAATTTAGGCATTACTACCACCGTGGCGGCAGAAGTATGAACCCGGCCCTGAGATTCCGTTTGAGGAATTCGTTGGACCCGGTGGGCACCAGATTCGAATTTCAGGCGACCAAAAACATCTTCACCACTGATCTCCAAAACGATTTTATTATAGCCACCTACGGTACCTTCGTTGACCGTGACAATTTCCGTTTTCCATTTTTGACTATCAAAATATTTGGAGTACATTTTATATAAATCACCCGCAAAAATACTGGCTTCGTCACCACCCGCTCCGGAACGGATTTCAAATATTACATCTTTTTCGTCTTCCGGATCTTTGGGAATAAGGAGGACTTTTATTTTTTCCTCTAAAGGATCCACCAATGGCAAGAGTTCGTCCAGTTCCATCTTTGCCATTTCTTTCATTTCCTCGTCCTTACTGACTTCTAATAGTTCTTTGGCCGTATTCACGTTTCCCATCAGCTCTTTATATTCTGCATGAACCTCCATGAGTATTTCCAGGCCTTTGTACTCCTTACTTATTTTTTTAAATTTATTCATATCCTGCATAGTAGCGGGATCAGAAAGTTGTTCCTCTAAGTAATAGTAGCGATCTCGGATCGCCTCCAGTTTATTTAAATAATCCATAAGATGTTTAGGTGAAAATTAAAAATAAAGATGTGTTTGTTTGGGAGAAGAAGCTACCAAAACAGGAAAGGATAAATACGGTGAAGATATAAACTACGTTTACTCATATGATTGGCAAAAATACCAAAAATAAGCCATTATTTCGCAGAAGTATCTGTGAATCCGAATAACACCGTGGAGTTGAATAACAACTTCCAAAAGAAAATATTTGCTAAATGTTAATTTTGTCTTTGATCGATTGGATCAGGGCAGGAGAAACTTTTTTGCGTTGAACACGACTTTTGATAAACTCTCTAAAAGATTTTTCTTTACTCAGGATTTGCATATAGGCGGGGTTGCCTTGAATTTCTCTTAATAAGGCTCTCTCGGCTTCTGGCGTTAGCTCGTTGTCGAGATACATGTTTACTTTTCGGACCAGTTCCTGGTGATTCTTTTGAGATATCATAATTAAAAAGTTTTAAAATTACTCAGAGATAACCAGGAATCTTCGGGGAGACAATCGGTCCCCCTAACCACCGAACAGCAATCTGTCCAACACACAGAGCCAGACCAGTGGGTACTGGTCCGGCAATAAGTCTGTGAAATTTTTGTTGAACTGATCATGCTCTTGTTATTCTGAAAATTATTAACAATAAATGAATCTGATTACTTACGCTTATCCTCGAAACCGAGCGATTGTGCGTAAGCACTTAATTCTTTTTTGAGCAAATTTCGGGCACGGAATAATCGAGATCGAACCGTACCAATTGGAATATCAATGATCTTAGAAATTTCTTCGTAAGTGAAACCTTCTATATCGCAAAGCAATAGAACAGTTCGATAATCTACGGACAGGTTACTGATGGCGATGGTTACTTCGTCACCGATAATTCTTTCGTAAATATCTTCTCGCAGATCGACGTAGCTGTTTAAAGCGGTGTCTTCTTCCTGATGAATATTTACCAGGTCTTCAAAATCCACCTGAGTCGGCCGCTTGCTCTTTTTGCGATAGTTATTAATAAAGGCATTTTTCAATATCCTGAATAACCACGCCTTGGCATTTGTACCTTCCAAGTAGCTGTCAATGAAGCGAAAGGCTTTTAAGTAGGTCTCTTGAACCAGGTCATTAGCATCCGCTTCGTTACGGGTTAAACCGTACGCAAAACTGAGTAATGCATCCGCTTGAGGATAAAACTCCTGATCAAAAATCCTTGCTTGCTTTTCCTTCTCCAAATTGATGTTGGTTGTGGTTAACATGATAAAGATAGTATAAGGTTATTAAATACCAAAATATGAAGATTTTGGCCTTTTAGACATTTCTGTCCGAACTAATAACCCGGGAAGAAAAAGTTTAGTTCCCGTTCTTAAAAAAAAAGTGAAAAAAATAAAAAAAGGTCTTTTTAAAGAGGAGTAACAGTAATACCTGGCAGATTTTTCTCAGCCCAGTAGAGGGAAGCTAGATTTTTATCACCCGTACAGGTATCACATTTGAAAAACAAATAATAAAGTTGAATATTTTCACCCATCCGTTCAACTAATTTTTTTAACCGGAGGTTACTTTGAGTGGGTTGACTATAAATTTGGGATAATCTCCAACAATAATAAGCCTCATCATGCAACTCCACAATATCCAGGATGATAGGGTCGTCACAATGCAGTGCCAGATATTCTTTGGCTAAAATAGAATGATGTCGGCTCCAGTCTCGTGGACTTCCCTTATGTTCTTCGTATTTAAAAGTGTCGTGTACAAAAGTAATAATGCGGAGGCGATTTCGATCTTCGGCGTTGAGGGTGAGTTTTTCTACGTTATCCAGTACTTCGCGAATATGATAAACAATTTTGCCTTCTGGATGACCAAAGCGAGGGGTACCCCACATCAGCCCTTTAAGGAAAGGAGGATCTTCTAAGAAAAAATTTTCGAGTGGCGTTTCAGGCTGTAAATACTGCCTCAACGCGCTTGCTCCATGAATTACTTTATCCATTTCACCAAAGTGCTAAAAAATATTGTTCTATGACAAAGATACAGGAATTAGCCGGGATATTACCGGCCAACCATTCCTTTTAGTTTCAGGCTGTTAATATCCTGTTAAAAATTATGTTTATCATAACAATTATAAATAACCGAAAGTTATCCTGTTATACGAAACGAAGGAGCCAATGTTCTCTCAGCTCTTCGAAATTTTATTCTAATCATAAATCACTACGAGCATGAAAAATTTTCTTTCATTTATTTTTGCTGGCATTATTGGAGGGTTGATTGCATTTGGTGGAATCAAATACACCAGCCAGTCAACTACTGAAATAGTACCAGAAAATTTGTCCCAACGGGTTAACTTCATCAATCAAAAACCATCAACTGTAAGCTTCCCCGGTAATTTTACGGAAGCAGCACAAAAGGCGATGCCCGTGGTGGTTCACATAAAAGCTACGGCGGGTGCCAAATCAGCTCAAAATGAGCAACAACAAAATCCGTTTGGAGGGTTTTTTGGAGAAGACTTCTTTGGTGGAGCACCCCGTCCACAGTCGGGCGCAGGATCTGGGGTGTTTATTTCTCCTGACGGATATATTGTAACCAATAATCACGTTGTCAGTTTTGCGGACGAGTTAGAGGTAACCACTTATGATAACCGTACTTACAGTGCTAAAGTAATCGGTACTGATCCGGGAACTGATCTGGCGGTAATCAAGATTGATGCGACCAATATGCCAACCCTGAATTACGCCAACTCGGATGAAGCACAAGTGGGGGAATGGGTACTGGCCGTAGGAAATCCTTTTGATTTAACTTCTACCGTAACGGCGGGAATTATTTCGGCAAAAGGAAGAAGTATTGACATTCTGAGAGGCAAAGGTGGAATCGAGTCCTTCATCCAAACGGATGCGGCAGTTAACCCGGGTAACAGTGGTGGTGCACTGGTAGATGATTCTGGGAAATTATTAGGAATTAATACGGCGATCGCAACCCAGACGGGTTCTTACGCCGGTTACTCCTTCGCGATACCGGCAAATTTAATGAAAAAGATCGTAGATGATATTATTGAGTTCGGTAGTTTCCAGCGAGCTTATCTTGGTATCAGTATCAACGAAATGGATGCGGAGCTTTCTACCGAGTTAGGGGTTGATATTTCTCAAGGGGTATTTGTAGATCAGTTGATGGATGGTGGTGCAGCCTCCTACGCTGGTATTTTACCACGGGATATTATTACGGCAGTAAATAATCGTCCAATAAAAACGGTTCCAGAATTACAAGAAATTGTCGGTTCTGCACAGGTTGGAGATGTCTTGAATATTACCGTTAATCGGAAAGGGACCGTCAAAGAAATTCCAGTTAAATTGAAGGCACAGCAAAGATGACAATAATATGGCTATCCAGTTAACTTGCTGATTTTCAGTTTTTTAAAGGATTAAATGCTATTGCTATAAATATACATTATGCCTTTGTTAGGATTTTATTAACAATTGGATCACAACAAAATATAAGGCTGCTTAGTTAGTATTATAGTAATAAAAAACTTGTTTAAAGTTGGTTTTTCGTTTTGTTTTGATGCGTCTGTTCGGCGAAAGCTCGAACAGGCGTTTTTTTATTTCCCACCTTTTCCTATCTTTAGTACCAATTATCTTTTTTGCTTTACAAAATTGATCTACTATGATTACCACCCTTCCTCTTGTTAAAGAATTTATTGGATTATTCTACCCTAATCTCTGTGTTGCTTGTGACCGCAATACACCGGTACACGGAGGCGTTATTTGCTTACCCTGTCAGTATCATTTACCAAAGACAAAATTTCATTTAGACCGTGAGAATCCCTTCACGAATAGATTCTGGGGACGAATACCCATCGATGCGGGGGCTGCTTTATACTATTTTACAAAAGGTGGCAGAACCCAAAAGTTAATTCATAAGCTTAAGTACGATGGAAAAAGAAAAGTAGGGATTAAGTTGGGAAACATGTACGGACGGATGCTCAAACAATCTCCTTATTTTTCTCAATTAGATCTGATTGTCCCCGTACCTTTGCATCCACGTAAAAAGCAAAAAAGGGGATATAATCAAAGTGATCTTTTTGCCCAGGGACTGGCCGATGAAATGCAAATTCCCCGGGCACCCTACGCACTGAAGCGACTGGAAATGACAGAGACGCAAACCCGTAAATCACAAGCGGAAAGATTTGCTAATGTAGCGGCAGCTTTTGCTGTAAATAAACCAAACGTTCTAAAAGGAAAACATGTATTGCTGGTAGATGATGTCATGACGACCGGAGCGACAATGGAAGCTTGTGCAAATCAAATTCTCTCGTGCGAAGGAGCCAGAGTAAGTATGGCAACCATTGCTTTTACAGAATATTAATAAAATAATGCCCCTCTCTAAACCAAATCAGAGAAGGGCAAATAAATATTTTCTATATAGAAGAATTATCCTTCGACCAGAGTTCCTACCTGCTCGCCGTGGATGATCTTCATTAAATTATTTGGATCGTTAATGTCAAAAACAATGATTGGTAAATTATTTTCCTGACAAAGTGTAAAGGCGGTCATATCCATAACACTCAGACCCAAGCTAATCACCTTTGCAAAGGATAATTTGTCAAATTTAGTAGCGGTATTGTCCTTTTCCGGATCAGCCGTATAAATACCGTCTACTCTGGTACCCTTTAGAATAACATCCGCATCAATCTCATTGGCGCGTAACGCAGCGGTCGAATCGGTAGTAAAATACGGACTTCCGGTTCCGCCAGAAAAAATAACTACCCGACCCTTTTCAAGGTGTCTGACCGCTTTACGACGAATATAAGGCTCCGCAATGGCCTGCATCTCTATGGCAGTCACTAGTCGAGTAAAAACACCGATTCCTTCGAGCGCACTTTGCAGTGCCATTCCGTTCATCACGGTCGCCAGCATCCCCATATAATCTCCCTGAACGCGGTCCATACCGGATTTTTCCGCTTGCATACCTCTAAAGATATTTCCACCGCCAATCACAATTGCTACTTCAATTTTCTGTTCTACCAGCTGCTGAACTTGCAAGGCGTAATGTTTCAACATTTTAAAGTCTATTCCAAATTGCTGATCACCCATTAGAGACTCTCCACTTAGTTTGAGTAAAATTCTTTTGTACTTAGCCATTATAAATATGATTTAATTTAGAGCAAGTACTTGGATAAAATTATATGTAAGTTCTGACTAAGGAGATTTTTTTGCTAGTCAATGCGCAAAAAATTGATTTATGCCGTAGCATAATGAGAATTTTTGCAAAGCAGAATAGCAGAAAAAGATCCAGTCATAACTTATAGTTTAATTTATCCATGTACTTATCATTTAAAAAAGGGCAAAAAAAAAGCGAATTAATTATAATTCGCTTTTTCTTACTTCAAAATCTTATCCAAGTTCTATAT
>CALLPK010000032.1 GCA_938015415.1 uncultured Saprospiraceae bacterium | reverse complement strand
ATTAAGACAAAAACCGAAGAACCAATGGCGCCCGGTAGCAATATTCCGGATTTGTCAGCCCCTGAAATGGAAGAAATTCGCGGCATGGATTTGGTGGAAGAGGACTTAGAAGAAAATGAGTTGGACGACGAAACACTGGAAGTAATAGCATCTGTCCCCCTAACCGAACAGTCAGAAATCCTGGAATTCCCCAAAAAATTTGACTTTGATGACGAAATGGATGATTTATTAAGTAAACCCTTGATTGAAGTCGTTCCGAAAAAATTTCTGATAAAAGACGAAGAAATAGAACTGGATAACGAAGACGAAACATCAGATTTATTGCTGGAAGACTTTGAAGAGATATTAATTGAGGAAGATCTGGATGCGGTGGAAAGACCATTAACCATTCAACCCGGATTAGGTAAATGGATGAAAAAATACCAATCCTCCGAAGCGCAGAAAACAGAAAAGACGAAGGGTAAAAAACATGCTAAAAAGAAAAATAAGAAGGAATTCATGGATGAAGTGAAAGAAAAAGGGAAACCTAAAACAAAAGCTTCCAAATCCAAAAAGAAACCTAAAAAGAAAGATACCGTTTCAAAAAAGGAAAAAAAGACTGAAAAGGTCCCAAAAACAGTCAAAAATAAAGAAGCCACCGTTAAAAAGGCTAAGAAAAAGAAAAAAAAGACCGCCGAACAGAAATTAAGCAAGAAAAAAGCGATTCGCAAATTTGCTAATCGTAGTATCGTGGAGGATGGAGAAACTATTTCCGTGACCCTGGCGGACCTCTACGTAAAGCAGGGAAAAATAGAAAAAGCAATTGTCGCATACGAACGATTGAGTTTGATTATTCCAGAAAAAAAGGCGTTCTTTGCATCGCTAATTAAAAAACTTAAAAAGAAATAGCTCATGTTAACAGCAATGACCATTTTAATTGCCATGATTTGTATCCTATTAATGGGTGCCATTCTAATTCAGAACCCAAAAGGCGGTGGAGTTGATGCTAGTCTTGGAGGTACCGCAACCACTCAAATGTTTGGAGCCGCTAAGTCTACTGATTTTATCGAAAAAGCAACCTGGTACCTGGCCATCACCCTATTCGTTTTGTGTATCATTACTAGTCTGATGATTACTGGAGTTGGTACAGAAGGTCCCGCGCTGCTTTCAGAGTAATTCTGATATTATATAGCAAAAATAAAGAAGCTATTTTACCTGTAAATTTGGGTAAAATAGCTTCTCGCTTATTAGATAGTTTGATTTGACCTATCTTCGTTTATTTCTATTATTGATTATTTTAAAAAAACATACTGTGGAAACTTCGCCATATTGGCGCAATTCCATCCTGATAATTCCTTTTTTCTCTGACAAAATTTCGTAATTTTTTATCAACTCGGTAATTATGTCACCGTTCTCGGTTTGGCACAATGCATGATGAGATACTATAGACGAGCAATTAATACGCTGCTCTTTTCCTTTTGGAAAATGCAGAAATCTTACAGATATATTTTTTAATTTTTTCGACTCCCCTCCTATACTTTAGTGAGGCTTGGTCGAAACCAAAACTTACTTAAACATGAAGCCAATCAATGACCGTGTGGTCGTTCAACCAGCTCCAGCTGAGGAGAAAACCAAAGGTGGCATTATCATTCCTGATACTGCTAAAGAAAAACCGCAACGTGGTAAAGTCATCGCGGTAGGTCCCGGAAAAGACGGTGAAAAAATGACCGTTAAAAAAGGAGACGTCGTACTCTACGGCAAATACTCTGGTACCGAACTGTCGCACGAAGGTAAAGACTACCTCATCATGCGCGAAGACGATATTTTAGTGGTACTGTAAGACGGATCACCGTTTATCACTTTTCTAATTAATTCACAAAAAAATAATTATAGCAATGTCTAAAGAAATTAGATTTAATACAGATGCCCGCGAAAAACTCAAAAAGGGAATCGATGCACTAGCCAACGCAGTAAAAGTAACGCTCGGACCTAAAGGTCGTAACGTCGTTATTCAAAAAAGCTTCGGCGCACCTGCCGTTACCAAGGATGGGGTAACCGTTGCAAAAGAAATTGAACTGGAAGATCCAGTTGAAAACATGGGTGCTCAAATGGTCAAAGAAGTGGCTTCTAAAACTGCGGATATCGCAGGAGACGGAACAACTACCGCTACCGTTTTAGCACAAGCCATGGTAACCGCTGGTATGAAAAACGTAACCGCTGGTGCCAACCCAATGGATCTTAAAAGAGGAATCGATAAAGCAGTCAAAGCAGTCATCGGAAACCTGAAAAAGCAAACCGAAGTGATCGGTAATGACTTTAATAAAATTCAGCAGGTAGGTTCTATTTCTGCCAACAACGATAACGAAATCGGTAGCTTAATCGCCGACGCAATGAAGCGCGTTTCTAAAGATGGGGTCATTACCGTTGAAGAAGCAAAAGGAACGGATACTTACGTTGAGGAAGTACTCGGTATGCAGTTTGACCGGGGTTATTTGTCTCCTTACTTTGTGACCAACACCGAGGACATGACCACGGAATACGAAAATCCACTGATTTTAATCCACGACAAGAAGATTGCCAACATGCAGGACATCGTGCCGATTTTGGAAAAGGCAGTGGGTTCTGGTCGTCCGCTTTTAATCATCGCCGAAGATATCGAATCTCAGGCCTTGGGTGTTTTAGTGGTCAACCGTTTACGTGCACAGTTGAAAGTAGTCGCCGTTAAAGCGCCTGGCTTTGGTGACCGTCGTAAGGCAATGCTCGAAGATTTAGCGATCTTAACGGGTGGTACCGTCATCTCTGAAGAGCAGGGTTACAAACTGGAAAGCACCGAATTGACGCACCTCGGTAGCTGTGAAAAAATTACCGTTGATAAAGACAACACGACCGTTGTAAATGGTGGTGGTACTAAGAAAGCAATTAACGCACGCATTGCGCAGATCAAGGCGCAGATCGAAAATACTACCTCCGATTATGATGCCGAAAAATTACAGGAACGTCTGGCAAAACTTGCAGGTGGTGTTGCCGTACTTTACGTAGGCGCAGCCACGGAAGTAGAGATGAAAGAAAAGAAAGATCGCGTAGATGATGCCTTACACGCTACACGTGCCGCAGTTGAAGAAGGAATTGTCGTTGGAGGAGGTGTTGCACTGGTTCGTGCCATCAAATCTCTGGATAAAGTAGAGGGTGATAACGAAGATCAAAATATCGGTATCAACATTGTCCGTAAATCTTTAGAAGCTCCGCTTCGTATCATCTCTGAAAATGCAGGTGTCGAAGGTTCTGTCGTATTGATGAACGTACTAAAGGGCAAAGGCGATCACGGATTTAACGCTCGTACCGAAGTATACGAAAACCTGAAGAAAGCCGGTGTTATTGATCCAACCAAAGTAACCCGTATCGCATTGGAAAATGCGGCTTCTATCGCAGGTATGATTCTGACTACCGAATGTGTAGTAACGGATAAGCCGGAAGAAGGTGGTGCTGGCGGAGGCCACATGCCTGGTGGCATGGGCGGCGGAATGCCTGGTATGATGTAAGCAGATCCAGCGATCTGGCAATTGGCTATTTGCCTTTGGCTATTGGCTTCCCTTAATCGCACTTGTTAAAAACAGGTACGTTTAATATTCAGTCAGCAGCAGGTTTGTTTTTAAATCGGGCAAATTCTCAATGGAAATAAAATTAAGTGCGGCACTCGAAAGAGGGTCGCACTTTTTTTGTTTTTTATTTTTTTTGAAATTTGAATTGAATTTAAGGATGGAATTTATCAGTCGTAGATTTGGGAGCTTTTTTTTCGTAATTGTCCAAATTATTTAAAAGAGTAGGAAACGAAATGATAGGTGTTTTTTTTTAGCACTTAAAGCCGAGCGCTCGTTTGGACCTCTCGTCCAGATACAAAAGGCCGGGCCAAATCGAAACTGACATTTTACCAGCTAAATCTCCACTTCAAAATATAACTCCGACATTTTCATGTCAACGTCTATTGATTGAAATGTAATCGTTGTTTTTAACCCTTCAAATCTGCTGATTCGCCACAGATCACTTCCCAGCTTTTTATAAAATACATCAACCTGTGCTTTATCTTGTTCTATCAAGACATATTCCTGCAAGGTGGGTATTTTTTTGTATAAGAAAAATTTATCACCTCTATCATAATTTGCCGTTGATTTCGATAACACCTCAACGATCAATATCGGGTTAACCACTGATTGCTCATCATGTGCCGATCTTTCAATACCTCCGCAGATAACCATGGTATCCGGATATACGTAACTATTCTGATCTTTTATGTTGAGTTTTATTTCACTCGTCAAAGGCTTACACTTAGATTGCTTTTTCTTTAATTCGTTTTTTAATTCTGAATATATATTACCACATAAAAGACCATGGTTAATAGATCCCCCGGCCAGCGCAAAAATTTTTCCGTTGTGATATTCATATTTAGTACCACTTTCTTGTTCCTGAGCGATGTATTCTGCTACGGTAATGTTCGATATTTTTTTAGCCTTCATCCTTTTTATTTTCCTCCAATTTAATAATTTAATACCAAAATTACTAACCGGTCTCTAAAACATGAGTCATCCCGAATTTCATTATTAAAATTTAAAGTAGTGATTTACCCTTGAAATCAGTTTTTTTAGCTGGTTAGCCAGTTGGCTTTTAGCTAGTTAGCCCTCTATTTACGTAAAAAGAGGGCTAACTAGCCAACCAGCGAACAAGCCAACTGACTGATCACTTCTAAATAAGTAATTTGGGATGACTCATGTTTACCTCGCACTGCCCAAAGCCGAGCCGTTCGTTTGGACGTCTCGTCCAGATACAAAAAGCCGTGCAACATAAAAGTCAACATTTTCCTTCTCAAAGATGAATCACAGCTACCTATCCGCTAATGAATCGGCCCCAACCGTTCCCGTAAATTCCCACCATCCCGTTCTCGAAACACCCCGACAATCTCCGCCGTAATCGCCAACGCAATCTCTTCCGGACTTTCAGCGCCAATGTCTAATCCAACCGGTGCGTAAAGGTTGGGAAGTTCCGCCAGATTTAGCCCCACCCCTTCCCTATCCAGTTCCGTCTGCATTTTCTCCATTCGCTTTTTAGGCCCTAACAAACCGATGTATGGGACCTCTAACTTTCCAAATATTTTTAGCAGCGCATAATCAATCCGATAATCGTGGGACATTAAAATAATCGCCGTATAATCATCTCCGGAAATCTCAGCCACCGTTTCGTATGTATAAACCCGAGTCGATTTTTCAAAGATAGATCGATCCAATTTTCGTTGTTTACCCGCTACGTGAATTTCCCAACCAAGCGCCTCCGCAATGCCAACAAAAGCATTGACATCATAATTGTCTCCGACCAGTACAACTCGGATATTAGGACGGATTCGTTCTACTAAAATCTGGGTAGCAGGATCACTGGCAAACACCTGCGACTTCTTTTTATATTTTACTTCCTCAATCGCCTGAGAAAAAAAATCAGTCGCTAGTTGCAAGCGTTCCGTCAACTGATACGCATCTTTTTCTTTCACGGTCCAACCGAGTAAATCGGTCTCCAGCGTAGCAATTACTTGCAATAAATAAGCATCTGTTCGGGTATCTTTAATTTGTTTTAGTAGTTCAATAGGATTTTGAGCATCCGTCGGATCAATCGGCATAAATAATACCTCAATTCTACCATTACAACCTAAGCCTACGCCAATTTGATGGGCATCATCGTCCATCGTATCGTAAACCACCACCGAAGGGCGATCTTTTAGAATCGCAATTTTGGCCCGTTTCAATGCATCTCCTTCCAGACATCCACCACTAATCCCGCCAATCCACTGTCCAGTGCTGCTCACGTACATCCGCGCGCCTGCCCGTCGGTAGGCAGATGCCTCCACTCGCACTACGATAGCCAGGGCCGTCTGTTCAGTTTTCCAATCCGTTATTGCGTACCGCTCCACTATTTTTTCAATTTCTTTCATTATCTCAATATCCTGATTTTTGCGGAATATCAGGTATTTGTTTTATAAAAATTTCAGTTTGTAAGATCTAATTACTATATTTAAGGCTAAAGCTGTTGAGAAATACAAGGTTGATTTTACTAAATTTAAATACCTTCCAACTTGGGTCCACCGCTTTATTTCAATGATCGAATGAAAATAAAAAAAAGAGAGGAACAGAGAGATTAGTAACCCCTCTTTACTGAGATCTGTCAGAATACATTCTGGCAGATTTCTTAATTTAGGCAAACAAACTTACAATAGATATGGCAGTAACGTACGCTTTTGACGTCTACGGCACGCTGGTCAATACCAGTATTATTCAAGAAGCACTGGTCCACCTCGTTGGAGATAACGCTCCTCTGCTGATGGATGCCTGGCGTAGTAAACAACTCGAATACTCTTTCCGACGGGGTCTGATGAATCGCCATATAGACTTCTCCGTTTGTACACGGCAAGCACTGATCTACTGCTGCCAATATTATAATATCATCCTGACGGAAGCGGAAGAAAACAGAATCATGGAAGCCTACCAGGCTTTACCAGTCTTTCCAGAAGTACCCGAAGTACTTCGCAATCTAAAGGAAAAAAATATTCCATTTTACGCTTTTTCTAACGGTAGCAGTTCGGCGGTCAAACAGCTACTAAAACAAGCCAGTATACTCGATCAATTTACAGGAATTGTCAGCACCGAAGCGGTACAGAATTTTAAACCCAGTCCGTTGGTTTATCAACATTTTTTGGAAGTGACCAATACTTCTTTACCCAATGCGTGCTTGGTTTCAGGCAATAGCTTTGATATTCTAGGTGCCAAATCTGCCGGCTTAAAAACTGTATGGATAAAACGCAACGCACACCAGTTTTTTGATCCCTGGGGTACGGCCCCTGATCGGGTGATTAATAGTTTGGCGGAGTTACAGGGATTTTCTGATTTAGAGCTTGGCTAAAAAAAAATGCCTTTCCTCAAGCGAGAAAAGACATTCTTTTTGTATTAACTGTTTGTGTTATCTATAAAATTATTCTGCTTTCTTTTTAGGTAAATTTGCTAAGCCACGCTCTTTCTGTAAAGTTTCTACTTCCCCTATTACTCGATCAATCAGGTCGTAGTGCATTATACTCGTAGACGCATACTCTTTTGCGGAAGAAAGAAAATCTCCAGCTATTTCATAATCACCATTGGTTTTAAATTCCATCGCAAATCCCATCCAGGCCAACTGAAAATTGGTTTCTGTATTGAGGATATCGGTGATTTGCATATTTGCTGCTTCTTTGATTTGCTGTAAGCTACCCGTTAATTTTTTCCCATTCTTAAAGATGTAAGCAGCACGATTGCTCAAGCGTCCATTTCTCCAGTTAGAAATTAATTTATCTCCATTTTGAAAATTATAGATTGCCTTTCCGCTCAGTCGGTTCATTTTCCAATCACCGTTTAAGGTATCTCCGCTTGCCCAGGTAATCATTCCTTCGCCCTGACGCATACCACCATCAATCATCCCGTTAAATACACTTTTATCAGAACGGATCAGCGTTCCTTCTCCATGTGGAATTCCATTTTGCCAATCGCCGCTATATAACGCACCATTTTTATAGCGCATCGTTCCTTTACCGTGAATAGAACCATCCATAAAAGCACCCAGATACTCATCCCCGTTTTCAAAGATAGCCGCGCCTTGATCACCAATCATATCATCTCTCCACTCCCCGTCGTAGGTCATTTTTTTGTTAACCATTTTTCCGTAACCGTGACGGTTACCGTTTTTAAAACTACCTTCATAATATACTTCACTTGACCAGGTCATTTTTCCTTCTCCGTTGGGCCTACCATTTTTAATGGCACCTTCGTAACTGCGGCCATCCTCCCAGGCAACATAGCCATCTTCGCAATTAAGATCTACATCCACGCAGGTAGTTTCCACTACGCCACTGTTACCCTGTGCAGGATATTTAATAATATACTGGGCAGACATAAA
This sequence comes from uncultured Saprospiraceae bacterium, assembly GCA_938015415.1. Taxonomy (GTDB): domain Bacteria; phylum Bacteroidota; class Bacteroidia; order Chitinophagales; family Saprospiraceae; genus JALZUU01. The sequence continues at coordinate 51,334 of CALLPK010000032.1, read as the reverse complement.
GCCAGGAATCGTCAATAAAATAAAAAGGAGTAAAGTAGTTGTTGGTGTACGCATGGTGCTTATTTTGTTTTTAAAATATGGGGTAAGAGAATCCAAGGGGCTGGAAGGAAGGGAATTATTTTAGATAAAACCTATAAGACAAAAAGCGTACCGTACAAAACGAAAGTGGCCACGATTATACATAATAATAGTGGCCAACTTAAAATATTATTTTAATTCAAAATATTTTTCTAATTAATAATCAGTTTTTTAACCGAATTTTTTCCGGAAAAAGAAATTTTACAAAAATAAATGCCCGACCCAAAATTTTCGGTATTAATCCGTAGATTTTCTCCGTTGAATGGCCGTTGGTACGAAACCCGACCGAGTATATCGAAAATTACTACCTCATATAATTGTCCCTCAAAAGCTTCTATTTGTAGTTCTACGTAGTCACTTGCCGGGTTGGGTACCAACTGAAAAGCAGGCACATCTGAGAGGTCTTTGGTATCTACGGTACCATCAATATTGAGATCCGTTTGATAAAAATTCAGACCGCCCCTAAAGTTTCCTAACAGTACATCCAGTATATTATCGCCGTCAATGTCCGTTATACTAATTCTGGATTCTTCGCCCACTCTGACATTATCACCGTAATTGTTGTCGACTAAATTAAAAGCCCCATCCAGATTATTTTCGATATTATCGTACCGATAAATACTTCCAAAGTTGCTGCCAGAGAACAAAGTATAACTTCCATTAAAGTCCACAAAAACTGGCGCAGACATTCCAATATCAAATCCAAAAATACCGGTGTCTACTTCTCCAAAAAAAGGATTGTTAGGGGCACTATCGTGGACGGGCTGAAAAACCGGATTGGTGGGCGTACCGATATTTGGCAAATAATTCAGATTACCATTTCGCTCGCCAATCACTAAATCCAGCGTACCGTCCCGGTTGATATCTACCAACGTTGGTGTGCTATTTTGTCCCACATCGATTCCCAGATAATCGGGCGTAATCGTAAACTGAAAAGGATTGCCTGCCCCCGCCGTATTTTCTCCGTAAAACAACAAACCTTTCTGATAACCAACCATCATATCCAGATCACCATCACTATCCAAATCGCCAAAAGTGGGTGCAAATCCCCAGGCATTGCTGGCATATTGAGAAAAATTTAAATAATCATCATCAAAAAGCGTAAAGGCAGGCTCGGTCGCCGTTCCAGTATTCCGGTATAAAAATAACCGAGGATCTCGCTCGTTCATAGGCAGGTAAAAAGTATTCGTACCCACTATGATATCTTGTAGGCCATCCTGATCGAAATCTACGAATACCGGACTACTCCCACTCCCCATGTCAATCGTATTGTGCGTCAGTAAATCTTTTCTTTGAAAATTAAAATCAGGCACCGCATCAGTTCCATCATTACGATAATACCATAGATTCAGATAATCTTCCACCCGGCGGGGAGAATTGGGCGCTGCCAACAAATCGCGTTTTCCATCATTATTAACGTCCACAAAAAAAGAAGCCGGAAAAGAAGGCAGATCCACCGGGACATCCGTCGACGGATAATTACAATCCTGATTGGTCATGGTCGCTATGTCTGCGCTACCACCATTTTCTAAAAAAGTCAATGCATCGAAAGTAATATCTCCCAGTACCACCTCTTTATCTCCGTCACCGTCATTATCAAACGTTAAAATGGTAGATCCCGCGTGTCGGGTATCGCCCTGTAAATCCGTAAAGCCATCACAACAGGCCCCAACTTCAATGGGTAAACAAACACAGGTGGACAGACCATCTTCAAAAACACCTCCGAAACAATCCGTCTCCCGATCAAACCGCAGACTGTCCACACCAAAGCCGTCTTCTACCGATTGATTGGTAAAGTATTCCATATATCCACCGTTAACCCCAAAAGCAATAAGATCTATATCACCATCTCCGTCAATATCGTCAATCGCAGGTAGATCTTGCGGCGAAACGTATAAATTGGTAAAACTTCCATTACCTAAGCGAAAAGGAATCACATTAAACTGAAACTGTGGAAAATAAAAAGGCGTAAATTTTAATTCATCATCTTCGTAATAACCTCGTAATACTTCTACCCCGGAAATACCGGGTGTCCGAGCAGCTGTAAAAATATCCATCGCTCCATCCTGATTAAAATCCCGTAAAAGTACCCAATCTACCAAATCCGGAAAATTTTCTGCGTAGCGGGGCGCGTATGTATATTCGGGTTGGTTGGCGATTCCATCATTTAAATAAACAATAGAAACATTTCCACTACGGTCAAATACGTACAGATCCATTAGTCCGTCGTGGTTAAAATCTGCCTTGGAAACCTGTGGTGTGTTGATTCCACCCGTCCAGGGATTCTTGACCACCGTATTATTGACCGTAAAATCAAAATTCAGGGGCGGTAAACGCTGTCCCATTAACCCTACGGTGGAAAAGATGAATAGTATTGAAAATATAGAAACTCTGATAGAAATCATAGGCGAACTTTGGTGGTACGAGAATAAATTTGTTACTTGGAAATTGCTAAGTACAGCACAAAACTTAAAATTGCCACAAAGGCACCAAGTCTCAAAGATTTTTTCCTTCGGAAAAAGTTAAAATTCCTGGTGGGTTTGTGGCTAATTAAATTACGCTTTTGGTTTACTTCTGTACTCAGTGGATTTTTTATATTAAACAAAATACCTTTTGGTAAAAATACGCATTACATAATGAGAAACCACTACTTACGCTTTTTGTTGTTTTTGATTTGTACGCTAGTTTACAATAGCGCAATTGGTCAAACTGGCTCCGAGGCACCCATTTTCCAGACAGACTATCAAATTCAGATGGAAAAAGACGTTCTTATTTTTAATGCTCCGGGGGCGAGCGGAACTAAAACCATCCATATCAGCGGTATTGACGACGACGTTTCGCTCAACTTCGTTAACGGCCGGGCGACCTTTCCTTATCCCGTAGACCAGAAAGGAAAATTGCTTTTATTAACCCACAAAAATTCTGCGGGAAAAAATCAGTATAAGATGGTCCACGTGGCCAAAAAATCGAATGGTACTCATCGCGTTCGAAGTATTCCGATGTGGTTATCGGTGGTTCCACCGCTAATTGCAATTCTACTGGCCTTGTTATTTAAAGAAGTCATGGTTTCTCTTTTTATTGGAATCTGGGCGGGTGCTTTTGTCGCCGGCGGATTAAGAATTGAATCGCTTTATTATTTTGTAGTTTCTATTTTTGAAGTGGTAGAAAAATACGTGGTTAAAGCGCTTGCGGATTCTTCTCATATTTCGATCATCGTATTTTCTTTGATGATTGGAGGGATGGTGGCCATTATCTCCCGGAATGGCGGAATGGCGGGCGTCGTAAAATCTCTTTCTCGTTATGCGAAAGATGCAAAAAGCACCCAGTTTATCACCTGGTTGCTGGGAGTTGCGATCTTTTTTGATGACTACGCCAACACGCTGATTGTTGGAAATACCATGCGTTCGGTCACCGATAAATTTAAAATATCCCGAGAAAAACTGGCGTACATTGTGGATAGTACTGCGGCTCCGGTTTCAGCCGTAGCGTTTATTACCACGTGGATTGGTGCCGAGCTAAGTTATATTGCGGATGCCACGGCGACCTTGCAAGGATTCGATGCGGGGATGACGTCTTACGCATTATTCGTGAGTTCTTTACGATACTCTTTCTATCCTATCTTGACGCTGATCTTTATTTTAATATTAATTTTTACCCGTCGAGATTATGGTCCGATGTGGAAAGCGGAACATCGTGCCCGTACGACCGGACAGGTGAGTAGTGCGCGTAATGACGACGAGGACGAGCCAGACATGGAAGATTTATCCCCCGTAAAAGGAGCACCGCTAAAATGGTATAACGCGGCAATTCCGGTATTTGTGGTTATTATACTAACTATTTTCGGATTGATTGATACGGGGATTGCTTCGGTGTACGAGGAGCTGGTTAGCCTTCAACCTGCTATTGTCCCGGCCTCCGAATCCTGGGGAGATGTCTGGCCGTTGATGTATCATTTAAGCGGAGAAGATGCCTCGTTTTTTATGCGAGTTGGAAAATTAATTGGTAGTTCCGATTCTTACGTGGCTTTATTGTGGGCTTCGTTTGGTGGTCTCCTGGTTTCCATCCTGATGACGGTAGGGCAGAAAATCATGAAATTGATTGATACGATGCATAATATGACGATTGGCTTTAAAACCATGTTGCCAGCATTAATCATTTTGACGTTGGCGTGGTCGTTGGCCATTACTACCGAAGAATTACATACGGCCACTTATATTACCAATCTGTTGCAGGATAGTTTAAGTCCCTATTTGATGCCGGCGATTATTTTTGTGTTGGCGGCTTTCATTGCTTTTTCTACAGGATCGAGCTGGAGTACGATGGCTATTTTGTATCCGATTGCTATTCCAACAACCTGGGCGATTTGTCAGACGCAGGGAATTGATCCGGATATCAGTATGGAAATATTATTGAATGTCATTGCGACGGTACTGGCTGCTTCGGTCGTCGGTGATCACTGTTCGCCGATTTCGGATACGACCATTTTGAGTTCGTTAGCGAGTGATTGTAATCATATCGATCATGTACGGACGCAGTTGCCTTATGCACTGACGGTTGGCATAACGAGTTTGATTGCGGGCAGTTTGGCGACTTTTTTTGGAGGAGGAATTTTGATTTGCTTGTTATTGATGGTGGTAAGTGTGGTGATTTTATTTGGAATTGTGCGGAAGTTTGGGAGGGAGGTTTAGAGTTAGAATTGGAATTGGAATCTTGATGACCGATTCAATTTTCTCTTTAACGTAAGAAAAATCTAGATAATTAGGTTGCTCTGAATGGTGTATTGTCGTGCGGATCACGCGGAGACGCAGAGACGCAGAGCGATCGTGAATATCTTTTTTCGTGAAATTCTTATACAATAATAAAATTTTTCTGAAAAGTGGTTTGTCGCGCAGAGACGCAGAGGACACAGAGCGATGGTGGATATCTTTTTTCGTGAATTTCTGCTATCGTGATATCTGTCATAAAGTGAGAGAAATTTTATCTTTTACTAATTTTAGAAGTGGTCTCAATATTAGATATATTACCCTTTAATCGCGTTTGAGTAAAGCAAATAACAAAATCTCAGATTTCTCTCTTTAATGTAAAAAATATTCCCTTTGCAACAGCTTCCCATCATTCAGGAAATTTTAAAATGTACGGTTTGTGAGCCAGACTTACCGATGGGTGCCAATCCGATTGTGACGGCGGTGAAGGAAACGAAGATTGGGCTGATCAGTCAGGCGCCCGGACGGATTGCGCACGTGAGTGATCTGGCGTGGAATGATGCGAGTGGACGGAGATTGCGGGAATGGCTGAACGTAACGGATCCTGTATTCTATGATCCCAAAAATTTTGGCGTGTTGCCGATGGGATTTTGTTATCCAGGAAAGGGAAAATCGGGAGATTTGCCACCGCGAAAAGAATGTGCGCCGCTCTGGCACGAACCACTTTTGGCAGCCTTGCCCGATATTAAAGTCTTTTTACTCATTGGGGCGTACGCCCAAAAATATTATTTGGGGAAAAGTAGAAAAAAGAATTTGACGGAGACGGTAAGAGCGTACGAAGAATACTTGCCTGATTTTTTTCCGTTGGTGCACCCTTCTCCGCTTAATTTCCGTTGGTTAAAAAAAAATCCGTGGTACGAAGAGGAAGTCATACCCGAACTGCAGTCTCATATTGGAAAAATATTAAAAGATTAAATCTACCGTTCAGATTCCCCACAATTCCCTATCTTTGCGGAATGAAGAAATTAATTATTTTTATTGTGTCGCTGTGGTTTTTCTGCGCTAGTTGTGGAGAAAAAAAGCCAGCAGCGCTGCGCCTTGCGGTTGCTTCCAACCTGCAATATGTCATTGATCCACTAGTGGACGCTTTTAAAAAAACGAATCCCGGAGAAACAGAAGTCATTTTAGGCTCATCAGGTAAACTGGCTACGCAGATTATTAATTCCGCTCCCTTTGATGTGTTTGTCTCCGCCGACCAAAAATATCCGTTAGAATTACACGAAAAAAACTTAACGCTGACGGCTCCGCAAACGTACGCGCGCGGGGAACTCGTTTTGTGGTCTCTGGCTACTAACGAGCAACTGGATTTAAATATCCTGGATCTTAGCCAGATTGAACATTTCGCAATTCCCAATCCGGAGATTGCGCCCTATGGAAAAGCAGCGGTGGAGGCGCTTAAGTTCTACGGCTGGTACGATCAGCTGGAAGAGAAGCTGGTGATGGGAGAAAATATTTCCCAAACCAATCAATTTATCATCAATAAAAACGCACAATTGGGGATGACTGCACTTTCTTCGGTCGTTAGTGAACCCATGAAAAAACAGGGTGTCTGGACGACCCTAAATCCCGACGCTTTCACACCTCTGCAACAAGATTTAGTTATTTTAAATAAATCGAAAGAAAGAGGGACCGAAGCAGCAGCTACAAGTTTTGTCAAATTCCTGAGAACGGAAGAAGCACAAAATATTCTACGTCAGCATGGTTATAAAATTGCACAAGCAAAATAAATGAATTATGCTCCTATTATTTTGAGTTTTCAGCTGGCATTTGTAACGACGCTTTGTTTGCTAATAATCGGAATTCCGCTGGCTTATTGGCTATCAGAAAGTCGGAGTCCGATAAAACCCATTTTAGAAACCATCGTTAGTCTACCGCTGGTATTACCTCCAACGGTGATTGGATTTTATTTACTCCTCGTTTTTAGTCCCAATAGTGGAATAGGATACTTTTTAAAAAACACGTTGGGAATAGATTTTATTTTTAGTTTTTCCGGATTAGTAATAGGATCTATTATTTATAGTTTGCCATTTATGGTCCATCCCATTCAGGCGGGATTGAGGAATCTGCCCGAAAATATATCCGAGGCAGCTTACGTTTTAGGTAAGTCGCGATGGACGACCTTGAGAAGGGTTTTGTTACCCAACATTAAACCAGCTTTGTTTACTGGTGTAGTGCTAAGCTTTGCTCATACGGTGGGAGAATTTGGTGTCGTACTGATGATTGGTGGTAATATCCCCGGCCAAACCCGGGTAGCATCGATTGCGATCTACGATCAAGTAGAAGCCCTAAATTACGGAGCCGCCCATCAATATGCGTTGATTTTACTAATCATTTCCTTCGTTGTTTTATTGCTGGTTTACGTGATCAACGGTCATTATTTTAAAAAAATGGGTCGTGCTGGAATTTGATTTAACCAAACAATTCGGAAAGAGAAGAACTGACTTTTTACTGGAGGTAAAAGCGCAGTTACCAACGGGTAAAATCATCGGTATTTTCGGTCCGTCGGGCGCGGGCAAGAGTAGTTTATTACGCTTATTATCTGGTCTGGAGAAACCTGATAAAGGATATTTAAAGATCAACGGTGAAGTCTGGACAGATACGACCCAACGATTTTTTTTAAAACCACAAAAGCGCGCCGTAGGCTATCTATTTCAAGCCTATTCTTTATTTCCCAATATGACGGTAGCCGAAAATTTAGCTTTTGCCGCCGAAAAAAAAATAGATCTCACACAACTGGAAGAACTGCTGACCGTTATTCAAATGACTGATAAAAGAGATCAGTATCCGGGCAGTCTTTCCGGCGGAGAACAGCAACGGGTAGCACTAGCCCGGGCACTCGTACGACGTCCGGCTTTACTTCTGCTCGACGAACCACTGACTGCCCTGGACGAAGCCATCCGTAGTTCTTTACAAACCTATATTCTGGCGCTCCACGAACGCTTTCAGCCCACGACCCTGCTGGTGAGTCACAACCGTACCGAACTGGCAAAACTCTGTGATTGGATACTCGAAATGAAGGATGGAAAAGTAACGGCAACCGGAACGCCGGATTCACTATTCGGAGATACTGAAACGATTGATTTTACCGCGGACAGCTTCCGGGTCCTTACGCTAACCCGTAATAACGGAAAGCTGATCGTAGAATTGGTTGCCGGAAAACAAAAGGTAAAAATAGCTTTAAATAATTCTTCGTGGCCCAATCTAAAAAGTGGAGATCAGATCAAGCTGACAGATACTGCATTTACGTTACTGAATCACAAAATTTAATCTTTGAAAACACCGGAAAAAATACTGGTCCGACTTCCCAACTGGCTGGGAGATATGGTGATGGCTTATCCGTTTTTGGATAGTTTGCAACGGACGTATCCGGAAGCAGAGATTGTGATTATTGCAAAAAAGGGATTGGAGACACTGGTCCCTTACCTTGGAAATTTTACGCAGGTCATTCCTTTTTCAAAAAAGGAATTTCCGGGATTGCGCGGAGCTTATCGATTTGGTCAGTTAGTGGGAAAATCGCCAAAATATGATCTATTCATTTCGTTACCCGATTCTTTTTCCTCAGCCGTGATGGGTTATGCAACAGGTGCGCGCCACCGGGTGGGTTACCGAAAAGAATTACGACAATGGATGTTAACGCATCCCACCAATTTTCCTTCGGGAGAAACGCACCGATCAGAAGTGTATCAAAATTTATTGGTTCACTATAATCCAAGTACAGTGATTGAGAAAATAGATTTTTTACAAATAGAATATCCGGAGAAAGTATTTCCACTTCCTGCCGGTAATAAACTGGTCTTTAACGTAAATTCAAATGCCGACTCGCGGCGGTTGCCCATTTTTAAGGCGCTGGAGTTTATAAACTATTGGCTGAAAACGACGGATTATCAGTTGATCCTTCCGGGACATCACAGCGAATTTGACTACGTAGAGCATATTGCTAAACTAGCAGCTCGTCCGGATCGAATTTTAAATTTAGCAGGTAAAACGACTATTCCAGAATTGATGGCGGTACTACAACAGGCGGATCAGATGGTGACGACCGATACAGGAATTGCGCATCTTGGGAATGCGATGGGAACACCGACGGTGATGTTGTTAGGAGCGGCGGACGAACGAGTGACGGCGCCGATTTTTTCGGAAAATTTACAGATGCCGCGGGTGCCAGGTTTGGCGTGTGCTCCTTGCGTACGCAATACTTGTGGGGTGGGAGGCGTACCTTGTTTGACGGGATTAGAGGTTGGAGATTTTAAATTAAAATCTAAATAGAGGAGCATCAAATAATTTAATCGTTCGTTCTAAAGGCCCGATCATTAAACCATTCGATACTCACTCAGATCTTAAATAACCTAAATGTCAGTATAAACATTTAAACTGTTGTTAAGTATTTAAAACTGTTGTTCACTTGGTTTTTAAAATAAGAGTGTAATATCTGTATTAACTTAACTACCGTAAAGGTAAAATTTAGATAATAAGAATCAAATAGCGAAAAAGGGGGAGAAATACGCAGCATGAATTTTTTATCCCTGGAAATAATAAAGGATAGCAATAATTATTGCGACTAAAATGATGGAAGCGATAACATCTACTACTGCGTAACTATTTTTTGCCGCCGTCTTTTGCTGGTCTGTCAAGGTGCCAAAGGTCAGTCCCCGGATTTGCGCTTCTTCCGGTGGTGCAGTAACCAGGCTCACACCAATACAAACCATCACGCAAGCAACAAACATATAAATGGCCATCACTGCAAAATTGATGGAGGCGTAGGAAGCGAAAATTCCCGAAGCGCCATCCAGTAGCTTACCGGTATCTGAGTCCATATAAGTTAGTTCAGCAGCGATCCGTACGATAGCCATAAACAAACCAAAAAACAAGGTTGCGATGGCTCCTTTCGCATTTACCCTTTTCCATAAAACGCCCAATAAAAAAACAGTTGTAATTGGTGGGGCGATATAAGACTGTACACTTTGCAAATATTTATATAAGGTACCACCACCGATTTTTTCCATAATTGGAATCCAGGCGATTCCTAAAACTACAACTACCGCAGTTGCAATCTGTCCAATTCTGACTAATTTTTTTTCAGAAGAATCTGGATATAATTTTTTAAAAATATCAATGGTAAAGAGCGTTGAGCTAGAATTAAAAACAGAAGCCAGTGAACTCATCAAGGCCGCCATCAGACCACCGGCAACCAATCCTTTTAATCCCGTTGGCAACAAAAATCCGACTAAAACGGGAAATACCTGATCACTTTTTTCGTAAGTTAATACCCCTTTTTGTTTGAGCGCAAAAGCAATAATTCCAGGAATCAGAAAGATAAAGATGGGTAAGATTTTTAGGTATGCTCCGAAGATGGCTCCCCTCCGGCCGATTTCAATATTCTGCGCGGCCAGTGTTCGTTGTACAATATATTGATCCGTACACCAGTACCAGATTCCGACGATGGCACCACCGAAGACCATTCCGTGCCAGGGAAAATCGGGATCATCGGCGGGTCGCCACATATTGAAATGTTCCGTACCGGCCAAAGTCTTTAGTTCTTCCCAGCTACCGACCGCCTCGAAACCTTTGTAGGTAAGTAAAAGAGATCCTAAAATTAAAATGACGGTCTGCAAAGCTTCGGTATACACGACGGCTCTCATTCCACCCAGAACGGTGTAAAGGCCAGTTACGACCACGGTAAGAATTGCCCCTTCCATGAAGGTCAGTCCTAACAAAGCCGATACCACAATGCCACCGGCGTAAATAGTTACGGATACTTTGGTCAGAACATACCCAATAATTGAGAAAACAGATAAAAACCAACGGGACCGAGCATCAAATCTTTTTTCCAAAAATTCGGGCATTGTGAAGGCACCGCTTCGCATATAAAAAGGCAGGAACAACCATCCCAACAATAGAACGATCCAGGCATGTAATTCGTAATGTGCCATTGGCATACCCGATTCGGCGCCAGTTCCAGCGAGGCCTACAACGTGCTCAGATCCAATGTTAGAAGCGAAGATGGAAGCTCCGATAACAAACCACCCCACGTTTCGCCCCGCCAAAAAGTAGTCTTCGGTATTTTTATTTTTTTGTAAAATTACCCAGATGGCTACGGCAAATAAGATTAAAAAATAGCCACCTAAAACGATCCAGTCCAGCGTTTCTAATCCATTCATAATATTTTATGATATGCGTTAGGGAATTGAAAGTAAAGCAAAAAATGAAAGAAGCTGTTTAAAAAAGATAGAATTCAAGGAACTCTTTCATCATTATCTAACCAACTCTGCTTCCAGTTCTTCCAGTGTTCTACCCTTGGTTTCAGGTAATATTTTTAAACAAATAAAGAAGCCAATTAAAGCTAAGGAAGCGTAGATAAAAAAGGTCAAGGCACTTCCTAAATTAGACAACTCCCAAGGGAAAATTTGTTGAATTACCCAACTGGAAAAGGAGTTAATAAAACCGATAAAGCCAATCGCTAAACCCCGGTATTTTGTGGGATACATTTCAGAAAGCATCACCCACATAACTGGTCCAAGGGAAAAGGCAAAACAAGCGATGAACCCTAATATTCCGATCAGAATTATCGGAGCATTTAAGGTGGCCGCCGCCTCCATAATGGCACCTTCCTGTTTGAGATAAAGCTGATTTCCTAGTGCAGCTTTTAAGGTATTTTTAAAATCAACATCATTATTGTAAACTTTGTCAACCATATTACTCAAATCAACTTCTTTAAGTCCATCTAAAGCAACCAAATCAGAAGACGTTAGTTGATAGGTAGCTTGATTAAAGCCATAAGCACACAATAAGAGGCTGGTCGCAATTCCCGCAATTCCCACTAATAATAAAGGTCTTCTTCCGACTCTATCAATCAAAAACATGGCTATTAAAGTAAAAACGACCGAAGTACCACTTAAGATAACGCCAGAAATAAAGGCTCCATTTGTTCCTAAACCTATTTGCTTGAAGATGGAATTGGCATAAAAGTAAACTGCATTAATTCCCGTTACCTGTTGTAAGATTCCGATGGTCAGACCAACCAATAAAATAAACCGTAAGGCGGGTTTGAATAATTCTCCGACGGCAACCTTCTCTCTATTTTTCTCTTCTTGCAGGTTGGTAATAATTTCTGCACTCTGTCTATCGGCGGTTTCCGCACCATATAATTTTTCCAGTACGGCATTACCTTCCTCATTTTTTTCTTTAGAAAATAACCATCTTGGGCTTTTCGGAACAAAAAAGAGTAATAGAAAATAGATAATAGCAGGAAAAAATTCAGCACCAAGCATCCAACGCCAAATATTGCTTTCTGTTAAAAAACTAGTTCCTGATTTGAAAAAATCATTAAAATAGTAGTTACTCAAAAAGGCAGCAAAAAATCCCAGGACGATATTGAGTTGTTGAATAGAGACCAGTTTACCTCTATTTTCGGGAGTAGAAACTTCTGCGATGTAGGTAGGTGCCAAAATCAAAGCGGCGCCAAAGGCAATACCTCCCAGCATTCTGGCAATATAAAGCATTTCGTAAGAGCTGGCGTAAGCGGACATTAAAGCAGAAAGCGCATATCCAAACCCAACAAATATCAGGATTATTTTACGTCCAACTTTATCACTTAATCGTCCGGCAAAAAGCATAGCAATCATGGCAACGAAAGTAGGAGAACTAACCACCCAACCTGCCTGGCCATCACTCAAATTAAACTCTGGCCCGGCGTATTCCATTACCCCGGAAATAATACCAGCATCAAATCCAAATAAAAATCCTCCTAAAGAAACAATGGTGGAGATAAATATGATGTAGCCAAGGCTTTTAGGTTGATTAGATTTCGTCATTAGTTGGTATTAATTTTCTATCAGAATGTTTCTTAAAAGTCTTCTCAATCTGACAACAATGTCCGTTTGAGATTGAGTAATTCTGTGGTAAGATAAAAACAATATTGTGAAAATTAACTATTAGCAAGATAATTCGGGACAAGAAGCTATTTAAAGGTAATGAAAATGATGGTGGCTTCGGGAAAGGAGCATAAAAAAAAGAGCATCATAACATTAGTTACGACGCTCCTCAAATGGGGACAGCGTTTGTCTTGTATTTCTTTCGGTAATTATTAAAATCGATAGAATAGCGACAAGAGTTCACGCATCATCCTTGTTCTTTATAATCAACTAGGAGGCAGAATTTTGATTAAATGACTCTTCTCCCGGCCGGCCACGTTTTAAAAATTGCAAGCTGATAAAAGTGAGGATCATCCCAAATACCAGACACAACATAAATTCTACGCCACCGTTAATGAAAAAGCTTCCGAGGCTGGAAGGGTCGGTAGGATTTCCAGTTTCCAGAGTGGCTTCACTACTACGTAAAAATACGTTGGCGATTGAAAGCGTTATGGCAGCGGCCATCGTTACTAACCCTCCCAGTCTAATCCCTTTTGAAAATTCAAAACTATCTTTTGTAACCAACGGACTATCGTGTAATGCTTTTTGCTGGCTGGATAAGATCCCGTATAATACGATACCGAGAATGATATACTTTGTAAACATAATCAGCGGTGTGCTAAAAGTTCCTATTTGAGTCAAGAGAACAGTTAGCAGCGCCATTACAACCGCAGCAAATATTCCGGCGACGATACCTGAAAAGTAAAATCTTGATTTTTTATTGGGAGAAAAATTAATATTTCCCGGCGCATTATTTCTGTAAGTATTGCCGGCTAGTGCGGCGTCATTTGAATTTTCCATTGTAAAGATTTTAAAATTTCAAAACAAAATATCTTGTTTTGATAAAGTGCAACCACCATTTTATTTTAGTGATTGTACTGTAGGCTATGCCTTCACTGCTTTTCCGGCTCGTACGGCCCAGGCATCCAGCATCCACGATTTCTTTTCCAGGTTTTCCAGAAAGCTTCCGGCCATATCAATCGTTCCTTCGTCGTTTACTTCACCGGCCTTTTTGATAACACTGCGGAGGTTATTTATTAATTCCTGATGGTTATTTAAAATAGTAAGTACCATTTCGCGATCATCTTCCAGCATATTGGCTTCCGATACATTTCCTATTTCCAGATATTCTGAAAATCGGCTAACTGGACGGTGGCGTAAGGTCAAGATACGTTCGGCAATTTCATCTATTTTTAAGCGAGCATCATTATAGAGATCTTCAAATTGATTATGAAGATCGAAGAAGTTTTCTCCTTTGATATTCCAGTGAAAATTGCGTAAGTTTTGGTAGTACACGTGGTAGTCGCTCAATAACTTATTAAGCTCATTTACGACGGGTTTTATTTCTTCAGGTTTGAATCCTAAGTAATTCATGGTTGTTTATATTTATGATTAATTAAAGATGTTTTTATACTTATATAAACGGTAGTCTTAGTTATATGTTCAATAAATTATTTGTAAAAGTCTAACTAACATACAGCAACTCAACCGTCTGTTTGGCTGGTATTGATTAAGCCGCGATCATATTTTCAATTCCTCCATATTTATTGTTAACCATCCCCTGCAATTTCTTACGCGCGTAAAAAATTCGGCTTTTTACAGTTCCCATGGGAAGGTTAATTTTTTCAGCAATCTCATCATAGTGGTATCCCTGTACCATTAATTCGAAAGGAACTTTATAATTTTCGGATAAATTACCGACCATTTTTTTTAGCTCCTTCATCAAGATAATAGATTCACCATTTCCTTCCACGCTTTTGTTGGCAATCATGTAACTATAGTCCTCCATTGGCTTCACTACTTTATTTCTTGTTTTTTTCTTTCGGTAATTATTTACAAAAGAGTTGTACATAATCGTAGTCATCCATGCCTTGAAATTAGTTCCCTCCGTAAATCGATCCTTGTGTTTAAAGCTACGCATCAAGGTCTCTTGCATGAGATCTTTAGCACTTTCTTTATTGTGGGTTAATTTCATAGCGAAACCAAAAAGTAAAGATTCTATTTTATCCAGGTTATTATTGAATTCAGTGTTTGTCATGATTGATTTATTTTTTCTATTTTAATAATTTGGTTCTAAAATTAAAAGTACGGGTTAGATTGTACAGCCAAGTGTGTCATTTGGCATCCCACACCTTGTGTTCCTCCCTGATTCGGGAGGCAAGCCTAAAGGAAAGCTTCCGCGCTGACACACTTTATGAGACACTCCTCCCTACGAGTCTATGAAAATGACCTAATGTCAGATCTTGATTGGAATAACGGTGGCTTCGTAGTTTTGGTAGATGAAAGTAGAATAGGTTTTTGCCACTTCAAAGTGCATATCATCCAGCATATCTACTTCCATTTTTAACTGGATCAAGGTTTCATCCATTTTGTCGCTGATGATGTTCAATGGTTTAGGAGCAGTAAATTTTTTTAACCGATTAATTAATTCGATCGCAATCGAAGCTAACTTTTTGTTCTTTTGTAGAAAATCTTCGGCTTCCTTACGAATAGCTAGATCGGGATGACCTTCGGCGATTTGTTCCAACTGATATTTACTTCTATTTAATCGTTGCAGGGAAAGGTAGGCAGCCAGAATTAATCCGGCGGGCTTTGATTGGTTATATTGAGATTGTAATTTTTTGGCATTAATGGAATAATTCATAGTGATGAAGTTTTATGGTTTTTTACTTGTTTTCTGTTGGTAATTTAAAAGAACTACCACTCAACTACGAATATAATATTCAAACCGCGTGCCAAAGTCATAAAACACTGTAAATCAATTATTTACATAAATAAAATGACATCAAAATTGATGATATTTAATCATATTGATGATATTTAATCATTCCTAGGAGTGAGATAAATACCACCTTAGACCTCGTTCATATTATTAAAATAAATCTATTAAATTAAATAAGGAAATTGTGAACAAAATTGAAATTAAAGGTTTCTATTGGCGAGGACAGTAAGAAATACGATGATGGGTGTATATATTCAAACGCTAATCAGCTATTCAACTCCTCCCCCAAGATTTTATCACAAAAAGAAATAAGAAACCTATTTTGTCAAATAGAAATTCATACAAAATCATTACTCAGGAAGTTTTCCACAAGAGGATAATTGAGGACAAAGAGCCTTCAATTCTTGTCTTTGGTGCCGAATGGTCAGGCAATTCAGAGATCATGAATAGTATGATGGGCAGAATTTCTCTGGAATTTGGCAATAATCTTCATTTTTACAAAGTAGATATAGAAAAGCAGCCCAACATTGCTTCCTTTTTCGGAGTAACCAGCATTCCTACAACGATCATGCTGAAAGATGGAGAAGTATTAGGGTTGGTAAAAGGATTTACCTCCGCCAATAACATTCGAAAAAAAATAAAAAACAACTATTCACAGACGCTAGACGAAAATAGCAAACCTGCTTCCAACCAATAGGGCATTCCCGGCCAGATTTATTTTATCCTTCCTACCTACTTATTTTAGCATTCCTTTCTTATCCAGTTATTTTTTCATCTAACATTTTGTTTATCCATTAGATTTCGTATATTTGTTTAAGTAGTATAAGCAGTTAGAAATTAACTGCTTGAATATTTTTTTTCAGAGTCCCATTTCTGGAAAATTTTGTGACTAAAAAATACCCCTGAAGGAGTAAACCCTTTTTTTATTCCGCGTCTGATTTATCAGTTATACGCAGCTTATCTTTCTACCCCGTCATAATCATTTTTCTGTCTTTTTTAAATAGCTGAAAACGTCGGCTATAGTATTTAATTTTGACTTATTGCCTAAAATGACTGTTTATGAAAATTGATATTTTTAAGGTTATGATTTTGCACAAAGACAAAGTAGTGAGAAAGATCATTAAAGAAGAAATTCTTAAGATCGTACCAAATACACTCTTTGTTACCGCCTCCACCAAAAATTCTTTTTTTAAAAAAATAGGATGGATTACTCCAGATTTGGTCCTTTCCAGCACTGCTGAAAGCATCAACTTTGGCCTGGAAGCGCTGTTTTACGTTCGGAAAAATCTGGCAGAAACTCCTTTTATTTATATCACCAATCAAAGACAATCAAATTGCAATATACTTACGCCAATCCTCGCAGAAGCAGATGGTATTATCAATCATGCCAGGGCTGAACAGATTTCAGAGGTGATGCGTGGGATGCTTCCTAAAATAAAGCGACATAAAAACTTTAGAAGCGTTGAAAATTTTGAATTGTATCAACAATTAATGCTGGCTCAAAAGTCCATCGCTTTATCAACCAAGGGACTGTTCCTTCCCCAACAGGAAACACGTTTGAATAATTTATTAAATAGTAGAACCTAAATGAAGTTATTTAGTACTTCAAAATAACAAGCAGTATGATGATTAAGCCTTTGAAAGTAATGATCTTGGAGGATGTAAAAACGGATCAGGAACTAGTAAAAAGACAAATCCTAAAATATAATCCCAATAGTATATTTACCATCGCAAAAAATAAAAGTGGTTTTTACGAAAAGATAGACTGGTTTCTGCCCGACCTTATTCTCGCAGATTATCACCTCCCGGATTTTACCGGTTTAGACGCCCTTGTGCACTTGAAGGAAACCAAACCTTTCGTTCCAATCATCTTTGTCACCGGTGGACTTCACCCCAATGATTCAGTTGCAGAAGTAGTACTCAACGTAGCGGATGGTTACGTTTTGAAAGATAATTTGTCAACGCTGCCTGACCGAATCAAAGAGATTATGGATAAAAATGCAGCGAAAGCCAGTAAATTTGCCGAAGCCGCCGCCAGACAAAACAATCAAAAGATTAAAATACTCAAGACCATCAGTTTACTGCATAATTCCGGCAATTTTTCTGGAAAAGATGAGCTACTGACCCTCGTAAAATCTATGCAGGAAGATGTATTCGAAGAAGAATAATTCTGGTATTCAGCAATTAATATTCTATTTAATAATACCTTATTACGGTCAACTCAGACGGCAATAGCCCTTAATTCTTTTTGTGAAAATTTTCGATTACGACCATTTAATTGTAAAATTACATATTGGAACTTACTTTTAATATCTATCTGAATAATAAAACATATTATTTATTGGTACATTAAGCAGCCATTACCATTCTTTAACCTAATCTTCTCTGGACAATAGATAAATTATTACTTCATGAAATTAATAATCAAAGCAACACTCCTTTTGATGCTTCTGCCCATATTTGCGTGTACAGTTCCATCCGGAGGTGTACCCGATGCGGTAAAAGAGACGTTTGCAAAAAAATACCCCGGTGAAAATGATCCGGACTGGCATATCGATAAAAACGGAAATTACGAAGCCAGATTTAAAAAGAAAGGCGTTCACTACCGGGCTGATTTTACGCCTCAGGGAGCGTGGGTAGAAACAGAAACCAATATTAAAGAAAAAGATTTGCCTGATGCAGTAAGAAAAGTAATGAAAGAAAAATACGACGGCCTTAAAATTTCAGAAATTGAAAAGGTAGAAAGCAGCACAAAAGGTAGTTTTTATGATGTCGAATTTAAAGTTAATGGTACCAAAAAAGACGTCGAGTTTAATGCCCGTGGAGAAATCCTCAATTAAATTAATATGGATAAAATAACATCGGAAAACCCTTACAATACAGCCTACGATCTTGATAATTGTGATAAAGAACCGATTCATATTATTCAGACCGTCCAGCGGTTTGCTTGTATCCTCGCCATCAGCGGCGATGATGAAGGCCGCGTAGAGCAGGTTTCTACCAATGTGAACGACTTTTTAGCGGTTGGCCACGAAGAAATATTGGGTAAATCGCTCTTTAATTTTATTCCGGCGGATGCCGCCAACCGAATAAAACAAGGGATCAAATCCACCTATTTTCTGGAACTAAATCCAATCGTTCTTCCCGCCGAAAACCAGCAGTTGAAAGAACGGTTGCTGTCTGTTCATGAAATGGAAGGCCAGTTTTGCGTTGAAATAGAATACCGTCTGGAGCACAAAAACGAGCTCTATTTTCTCTCTATGATGGACCAGGCTATTCAGCGAATTCAGGGCAGTTCCATTGACAATAACCTTTTACAAAAAACCGCCGAAGAAGTAAAAAACATCACCCGGTACGATCGGGTAATGGTCTATCAGTTTGATGAAAACTATAACGGACACGTAGTAGCCGAAGCCAAAGAGGAACAACTGGAACCTTTTTTAGGACTTCATTATCCAGCGACGGATATTCCTAAACAAGCAAGAGATTTATTTTTAAAAAACAGGGTAAGAATATTAACGGACGTAAACGATGACCTTGCCTTTATTTACCCTACGCTACACCCCGAAAAAAAGATACCGCTCAACGTTGCCAAATCCGCCGTACGAGGGGTCTCCCCTATCCATCTGGAATACCTGCGCAACATGGGCGTAGGGGCAACGCTCAACGTAGCCATTGTGGAAAATGGAAAATTGTGGGGACTCATCGCCTGCCACCATAGACAAAAAAAGGTGCTGGATTACCGAATACGCAGCCTGATCAAATTTATGGGCACCATTATATCCGGACACCTATCGCTGCAACGAGCTACAGATTTTCGTAAAAATATTTTACAAAATAATATCATTCACGCTCAGCTCTTCGAACATATGAACAAGCACCAGGATATCGTCCTGGGACTAACCGAAGGAGAATATAGTTTGCTGGATTATATTCCCGCCGACGGAGCGGTAATCATTTTTGAAAATAAAATAGTTTCCGTAGGTCTTACGCCTACCGAGCAACAGATACACCGACTGGAGGAGTGGTTAAATAAGGATGATTTATCAGCCAGTCTGTTTTCGACCAATTGCCTGATCAAAGAAAATCCGGATTTTGCCGATTTCGCAAAAGACTTTTCGGGCGTATTATCGGTCAATCTATCCGGCAACGCATCTGAATATATTATCTGGTTTCGCCAAGCACAGGAAAAAGAAGTAACCTGGGGTGGCAATCCAAAAGAAGCAAAAATTCGTTCTGCGGAAACGGGAAGAATCACGCCCCGTAAATCTTTCGCAAAATGGAAAGAGGTCGTCACCAATCAATCGCTCCCGTGGACGGAACAAAACAAAGATTCCGCTTTAAAACTTAAAAATGACATCAAAGACATTCTACTTAAACGGTTTAGTCAGCTAAAAAAATTACACAACGACCTTAGCCGATCTTATCTGGAACTAGAAAGTTTTAGCTACACCGTTAGTCATGATCTGCGATCGCCTCTGCGGGGAATTGAGGGTTTTGCCCAGATTCTGATCGAGGATTATGCCGACAAACTGGATGAGTATGGCGTAGAAGTAATCAATACGATTGTCAGTAGCGTAGATAAAATGAACCATTTTATTAATGATATTTTAAAATTATCCAAGCTGGCCAAATTGGAGATGGCTCAGGAAGAGATCGATGTAAGACCCATGCTGGAAGATATTGCGAAAAACTATAGTGCTGCTTCGCGAAAAATCCAACCGGTAAAGATTATTATCGAGGATTGTCCTACCATCAAAGGAGACCCAACAACCATCAAACAGCTTTTTGCTAATCTGATCAGCAACGCCGTTAAATACAGTCGTCCCATTGAAGATGCCTACGTCATCATTGGGGGAAAAGAACTTGATCGAAAAATTAGTTACTACGTAAAAGACAACGGAATTGGCTTTGAAATGGAATACGTGAGCAAAATATATGAGGTATTCAGTCGTTTGGTGGCAGAAGATGAGTACGAAGGAACGGGCATTGGACTATCGATTGTAAAAAGGGTGGTAGATCGGCATAATGGGGAGATATTTGTGGATAGTGTGCCTGGCGAAGGAACCAGTTTTCAGATAGATTTTCCGAAATGATAGCGTGTTCGTTGGATTGAGTATTTGAGTCTCCACTAAGAAAGAACTATATTTGTAAAGAAATTTGTTTTGACAATATTTAATATCGTAAGGACATGAAAACCATGGATTTCATATTAGTAGAAGATAGCGAAGTAGATGGACAGCTACTGAAGAGAATTATTCGTAAAGAAGATTTGACGGATAATTATTTGTGGATGAAAGACGGTAGCGAAGTACTGGAATATTTTAAGGATGAAAAAGCACTACTGCCAACGGCGATTCTACTCGACATTAAACTACCTAAGGTAAATGGACTAAAGGTTTTAAAGCAACTCAGATCTTCCCAAAGAACTAAGAATATTCCTGTAGTGATGTATAGTTCCTCCTACCGCAAGGACGATGTTGAAGCCGCTTACGAATATGGAGCCAACAGTTACCTGACTAAACCAACGGGATTTTCTGAAATGAAGGTTCAATTTATCAACTTCTTTAATTACTGGATCAGACATAATCAGAGTACCCTTCACTTTCGGGACTAATCAGCCTCCTATTACATCATTATTCTTCGTTATGTCTCAAATTCTTGCTCGTCTTAAATCGACTACCCAACCACAGCACGACCAGCTAGAAGCGGTTTCTTTTGCCAGAGAGATCATGTCCCAGAAAATCAGCCGAAAGGAGTATATCGAACTCCTGGCTAAAACGGCCATCATTTATCAGGTGCTCGAACCAATGGTCAATAAATTTATAAATAAAACCCAGAATCCGGCCTTAACTCCCTTTATTTCCAATCGCCTGTCGGATGTAGAGAAAGATTTGGAGAATTTGACCCAACGGCAAACGGAAGATAATTCAGGGTTATCCGAGATAGAAGAGATCGAAACACTATCCGACTTAATTGGTATTTTATACGTCCTGGAAGGTGCCCGTCTGGGCGGAAAAGTAATCGTCAAAGCGCTGCGTAAAAATCCAGCACTGGCGGATATAAAAGAATTTCATTTTTATCAACAAACCGGTATAGATACCCGACAGCGGTGGCTGGATTTTCGGACACTGGCCAATGATCATCTTGGGGAGGAGCAAGACCAGGAAAGAGCTACGCTAGCTGCCAAAAAAATCTTTAATTATTTTTACCGTATACATCGTCTGGATTTTTCGTTTTGATTCACCCATCTTCAATATCCTTAAGGCTTTTGACCACCACTTTATAATCTTCCGGATTGGTAAGATGTTCTTTTGCATCCATGCGAATTTTTTCCGCTTCCAGGCGAATCGCTTTTTTAAAATCTGTCCCAGCCGTATCTTGTTTGACCAAAAATTTCAGCATTTCCAGCATCTGCATCATCACCATTAAATCATGCCTTGCGTAAGTCCGTAAAGATGCCAGGACATGACTTAATAATTCTTCAAAACTAACAACGGTCAGCCACAATCGGACATCCGTTATTTCACCTTTCTCGTTTTTAATTGGAAATGCTTCTGCGTTTTTCCGTTCCATCTTTTTATTAAATAAAATGGTCAGATGGTTGATGGCGTGTAAAGCAGTTCCAGGATCATTGATACCCGGACTCATGGCCTTTAGCGCAATTTCGTTGATCTGTTTAAATCCGATGGCGTGGTCCTCTTCCGCAATTTCATTTTCACTAAAGTGGAATTGTTCCAGTATTTTATTTTGCAGCGTTTCGTCCAGTTTTTTATCACAACAAAATAAATCAATCTTATTGACTACAAATGTCCGGGTAGCAATCAGCACCTTTAGTTTTAACTCGTGTTTGATACAAATCTGGCTGATTTTTTCACAATTAATAGATTTCAGATAGCCGGAACGATCCGACTTACAGACCTGCCACGAGCGGGTATCAGGAGTAGGTTCATTGACTAATTCAGAGAGCACACCATGGTCTATTTTCTTTTGGGTCGTGGAGGACAGCGATTCCAGTATTTTTCCCACCTGAACCGCCTCTGAAATAGAATGAATAAAAAATACAAAGATCATCAAACAGGTCAACCCAAAAAATATTCCTAATAAAATAGATATACTCGGCACTGTAGCATCCGACAACGTTGGAGTTAAATTAATGGCCAGAAGTAAACAATAAGTAATCGTACCTAGATAGGTCCCCAGTACAAATTGATGAAATTTATTAGAAATCAGACTGGGTAAAATACGGGGAGAATAATTGGACGCGGCGTTATTCAACAATACCATTACCATCGAAAAACTAAAAACCATTAGCGAAATCAACGCTCCAACCAGGGTGGTTAATACGGACTGCGCAACCTCCCAACTCTTGATAATTAAGAAAACAGGGACGTTCTCAGCTACCCATTCGGTCAGACCCATTCCTTCCAGATAAAGCATCACGCCAGTTAGAAAAAGAAAAAAGATTGCAAACAGTGTGGGATAAAATGCGATGCTGGTCGTTACCTTT
The DNA here is from genome assembly GCA_938015415.1 of uncultured Saprospiraceae bacterium. GTDB lineage: Bacteria > Bacteroidota > Bacteroidia > Chitinophagales > Saprospiraceae > JALZUU01. The sequence continues at coordinate 28,351 of CALLPK010000032.1, read as the reverse complement.
TCGTAAAGAAAATTAATAAAGTAAGGTAAACGTTTGAAATTCTTAGTCCAGTCCATAGTCTATTTGATATTTCAATGCAACGGAATCGACCTTAATTAGTTCAATGGTACAAACTAAGGTTGTGAACATATATACGGTGAGTTCGTTTTAGCAAAGCTAATAAACACAAAATTTTCTCATTAATACTTACTACTTATGTTTACCCAGTTCAACGATTCCCTTAAAAAATTATACGATAAGCTATCCAGTTGGGTGGATGAAGTAGTTCTCGCATTGCCTAATTTTATCCTGGCGGCCATCGTCCTGGCTATTTCCATTTTTGTGGCAAGGCATCTGAAAAAATTAGTTACCAGAGCACTTCTTAAGGCCACGGACAATCAGACCGTCATTGGGGTATTATCCAATATTGTCGTAGCGGCCTTTATGATCATTGCGTTATTTGTGGTACTTAATATTCTGAATCTCAGCGACGCGGTGACGGCCTTACTAACGGGGGCAGGGGTCCTTGGACTGGCAGTAGGTTTGGCCTTACAAGATCCGCTGATGAATTTATTCTCCGGCGTACTGATGAGTGTAAAAGATTATTACCGGGTGGGAGATGTAGTTGAAACAAACGGTTTTTTCGGAAAAATCTCAAAGATCACTTTGCGGTCTACAGTCATTGAATTAACCGACGGACAGGAAGCGCTTATTTCCAATAAAGATGTATTAAACAATCCATTAAAGAGTTTTTCTCATAAAAAACACCGAAGAATAGATGTGACGTGCGGCGTATCGTACGGAGATGATTTGGAAAAGGCCAAAAAGATAGCGCTCGCAGCCGTCGAAAATAGTGGTCTGAAGTTTAGTAAACACAAACCGATAGAATTATTTTTTACCGGTTTCGGGGATAGTTCGATTGATTTTGTCCTGCGTTTTTGGCAGGATATTACGTCGCAGGCAGATTTTCTCGCCGCCCAGAGTACCGCCATCATAGCGATTAAAAAAGCATTTGATGAAAATGAAATAACGATTCCATTCCCCATCAGAACGCTCGACTTTGGGGTTCCGGGTGGACTCGGTATTGACCAGATTTATCCTCCGGAGCAATTTAAAAAAGAAAGAAAAGAAACCGTAGCTGTAAAATAGAAACTGTCCTGTAAAATAAGTGAACAGTTAATTAGGTAATCCGTTTTAGGATTGTAAGTGAATATTTTATTTAAAAAGACGATTATGAATGCCATAGAAAGTAAAGGAAATTTCAGCAAAGAAGTAGCTGGAATGCTCATTAAAATAAAGGAACAGGTTGATACATATTCCAACTCGGTAAGCAATGGAGGCGAAATGAATGAGACCGACGCCGTAAGTAAAATCAACGTTTTAAAAAAATATGATTTTATTCTCAAACCGCTGCCGCTCAATCTTGAAAAGATGAGCGAAGAGGACTGGATAGCAAACAAAGATAGTTTGCAGAATACTTTTAATGATGCAAAAAAGGCGCTCAATACAATTATAGAAGCATAAAACGTGCTGCTGATTAATTTTTCACAGCGGAAATTTCTCAACGTACAGCACGTGTGTACAGCACGTGTGTACATATTTTTTAAACCACCAAAATTATTAAAAATGGAAAAGGATAGTAAATTATTATTAGGACTTGGAATTGGTTTGGTTGCTGGAGCGGCAGCTGGATATTATATGGCTTCCGAAGATGGACAGGAGTTTCAACGGAAAACCAAAAAGAAAATTAAGGCACTGGAAAAAGAGGTAAAAGAGAGTGTAAAGAAAAATTCTGAACAGATTTCAGATAAACTTTCCAGCGCAACAGAAACAGCTAAGGAGAAATTATCTTACGCAGCCGAAACGACCAAAGATAAATTATCAAGTGCTGCAGATACGACCAAAGATAAATTAACCTCTGCCGCAGAAACAACCAAGGACTGGGCCAACAAAGCTTCGGAAACTATCAAGGATAAGATTTCTTCCACCAGTAACGCCGCCGAAAACGTAGTGGAAAACGTTAATGGCCGTATCGAAACGGGTGCAGAAAAAGCGCGACGGGTCATTCAGGAGCAGACAGAATTCGTCAACGGGAAGATAGACAACGCATAGGTCTCGTCCAAATCGCAACTAACCCCAAATACCGGAGGTTTTATTACTCCAATAAATTCTCCGGTATTCTTTTTTTAGTAACAAACTTAACATCATGAAAACCAAACAATTACTTTCTTCCGTCGATGAGACGGTCGAGTACGCCAAAATATATTTAGAACAACAGGTTGATTATTTTCATCTGGAGGCTTCCAAGCGGATGGCAAAAACTACTTCGCATCTCGTTACTTTGGCGATCATTTCTTTTTTAGCTTTCATGGTAATTTTATTTTTATCCGTTGCGCTCGGACTCCTGATTGGTCAAGCCTGGGGATCTTACGGATTGGCATTTTTATTAATAACGGGTGTTTATGCGCTGGCAGCTATTCTTGTTTTCTTTTTTAAGAAACAGATCGTTACCAATCCACTGACGAAAATGATTATCAGCGAAATGCTGGATTAAAAAACAAATTATGAAAAAGAATATTACCTCTCTCGAAGAATTGGAAGAAGAACAAAAAAAATTGAAGATAAAAATGGAACTGGCCAGACAGGCTTTCGTCAAAAGCCTGGGCACCAACCGTGATCAGGCAAAGGATTTTTTGATAAAAAATGTGGCGCTTACCGGTGGAGCTATTGGTTTGGGTTTTGCGGCAGTTAAAACAGTTGCTTCTATGTCCGGTGATAAAAAAGAACAAAGAGCAGCAAAAGAATCATCGGCCGGTATACTGGAAAAAGTATTGCCGCTCGCCGTGGGTTTTGCGCAGGCTTACTTTTTTAAGAAAATGGGAAAAGAGGAAGATAACAACAAAACGTCTGCTACCGGTCCGGAATCAAATTCTCAAAAGCACCCCCTTAAAAAAGTCGTTTAATGGACACTCCCTTCGATCCGAAAACAGATTATTCTCATTGGAAAATTTTAAAAGCAAGTCTGGTAAAATTTAGTGAAGACGATATTTTTACGCACGCTGCCGCGTTGTCGTATTACACGATATTTTCGTTACCGCCCATGTTATTGATTATTCTGTATACTACCACCCGCTTTTACAATAAAGCGACCGTCGAAGAAGCGATGCGTAATCAAATAGGTAGTTTGGTAGGAGCTGATGGAGCCAGCGAATTATTTAAGACGATAGAAAAAATGAATGTTTTTGAACCAACGCTCTGGGCCACCATTCTGGGAATTGGAATTTTAATTTTTACTTCTACTACAGTTTTGGTAACGATGCAAAGTGCCTTAAATAAAATCTTTGACGTTAAAGCCAAGGCGGAAGGTTGGGCTATTTTAAAAATGGTGATGGATCGCATCTTATCATTTGCACTCATTATCGGAATTGCGTTTGTGATGTTGGTCTCCCTTTCTGTCAACGCCTTTCTGGAAACATTTGGTAATTACCTCCAGCAATTATATGGTGGATTTTCGATTATTCTTTCTATTCTTACTACCTGGATATTGCCATTTGTAGTGATTACGCTATTATTCGCGCTGATGTTTAAATTCCTACCAGATGCTCGTCTTAAATGGAACGATACCTGGTTTGGGGCAACCCTGACCAGCTTACTCTTTATGGCTGGAAAATACCTGATCAGTTTTTACATCGGTACCAGTAACGTAGCAGGACTTTACGATGCCGCCGGAAGTATCATGGTCATCATGGTCTGGGTTTTTTACGCCTCTATCATTGTCATGTTTGGAGCCGTTTATACCCGGGTTCATACCGAAATGAAAGGTAAGAAAATCAAAGCAATGGATTACGCCGTAAAGGTGGAGAGTTACGAGATTGAAAAAGAGGTAAAAGATGTGAAATGAGTTATTTATTCAGCCCAAATAATTTCGCCAGTTTTTGTTATCGTACTAACCGCAAGATTCAAAATGTACAGCAACCTACTTAATTCAGGGTGTTCCAAGAAGATGTAAGAATTTAAACCTACCTTTAGATTTTTTGATTATAAACGGACTATGGAACTGACTTTTCAAATACTGGCGGCCATTACCATGATTGGTACGATGGTCAGCAGCTCAAGAAAAACAAACTGGTGGGTGAAAGTATGTGATGTAAGTCGTGTCCACATCGCTTCGGTTATGTTTCTCCTGATCGTTTTTGCAATTTTTTTCTTGCCCCTGTCAACTCCGTGGGTTTTGGTGACGATGGCTATTCTTTTTATCGGGCTACTTTACCACTTAATGATCATTACGCCCTTTTTTCCTTTTAGTAAAAAAGAGCTTCTGGCGACCACCAAAACAGATGGTAAAATTAGTGTACTCTCCGTTAACGTCCGGCTAAAAAATAAAAAGTACCAAAACCTGATCAATTTGATAGAAGAAATAAATCCGGATGTTTTTCTCCTGACAGAAGTGGATCAGATTTGGCTGGATGCCATCGACCGTTTGAGAACTAATTATCCCTACACGGTTCTTAATCCGCTGGACAATACCTATGGCATAGCTTTGTATTCCAAATTGAAACTGGAAAATTCGGAAGTAAAATATATGGTACAAAAGGATATTCCTTCTATTCATACCAGTATAAAATTTCACAACCGAGACATTCAACTACTTGGTTTACACCCTCGTCCACCCGCACCGTGGACACAACCCGAAAAAAAAGACATCGAGTTAATTATGGTAGCGGGTTTATCTAATATTAATTCAAAACCGACCATTGTTACCGGTGACCTCAACGACGTTGGCTGGTCAAAAATTACCGTCAATTTTAAACAGATCAGTGGATTGCTGGACCCACGAATTGGTCGTGGTTTTTTTAATACCTATAACGCCTTGATTCCGGTCTTCCAATTTCCGGTAGATCACTTTTTTGTCAGCAAACATTTTAAACTGATCACCATCAAAAAATTAAAAGCAATTGGTAGCGATCACTACCCGGTATTACTTGAAATAAACCTGGAAGACGAAGGTGAAGTAAGCAGCGAATTATCAATATTTAGCTGAACATTTTCAAGTCAAATAATTTATACCCACAGGTTACTGGTAAACCATCTTAAATGTTATACAATTATGAAATTAAAGTTCGACAAGTACCATCCACATTCTTTTATCAAAAGTTTAGCAAAACAGTTAGGGATGACCTCTCATACGGATTGCCTCGAAGAAGTCATTGAGCTCTCTGCGCCAATTGGCAGAGGTAAGATTGGTGGATTTATTTTTAGTGATGGGATCGCATTTATGGTTTATGACTGTATGCTCAACGAAGACTGGGTTTTGGAATTTTCGGATGCTGCTCCTGCTCCCCTGCAATTCAATTTCGAAATCGAAGGAGAAATCTGGCATAGTTTCAACAACGGAGATATTCGTTATCATTTAAATCCACTACAGGGCAGCGTAACGGCCTGTCCGAGAAATAGCACTCAGGAATTTATGATCCCCGGCAAACGAAAAATTGTCTACGCCTCTCTACTAATTGAACGAGAAAGATATCTCAAAAAAATAGATTGCATTGTCGAAAAAATGCCCGATAAACTGCAGAATATTTTTTCCGATTCCAAATCCGAAAAAACCTTTTTTTACCAGGGCAACTATAGCATTTCCGCCGCTGAATGTATGAATAAAATCATCAAGAACGAACAAAAAGGACTGGTTCGGAGTACCTATCTCGAAGGAAAAGCCCTCGAACTTCTAAGCCGGCAAATACGGCAATTCACCGATGATTTACTTTCTCCCGACAAACAGGTTATGATCCGCAAATATGATGTCGATAAAATCAAATTTGCCAGAGATCTCTTAATTAAAGATATTCAAAACCCTCCGACCATCGAAGCCCTCGCTAAAAAGGCAGGCATCAATCAACAAAAATTAAAATCGGGATTTAAGGCCATTTTTGAAACAACCATTAATAAATATCTCCGGAACGAACGACTTGAAAGAGCTTCTCTTTTACTCCTCCAAAGTATCTCCGTCAAAGCAGCTGCTCACGAAGTAGGTTATACCAATCAGAGCCATTTTGCCCGTAAATTTAAAGAGAAATATGGTATTCTGCCAAAGGACTATCTAAAAAACATCCAAACAAAAGTATCTGTTAATCAATCTGTTAAACATTAGTTAATTTTTAATTAATAATAAATTTTATCGAATTTTCAATACTAATTGAAAATCCCAATCGGTATATTTTTTCTCCCAATCGGACTATACTTATACTAGCTAATACCCTTATCTTTGCATCACTGAGAACTTATAATATCATCTCTAAGATGTTAACGATAAATGGGGCTCTTTGACGACAGTTCTCGCTTAGGCGAGGCTGTCGTTGCCTCATTTCCATTTCTCCCTTTCAAATACTTTCTGTCCTTTTCATAAATTATTGCTCTACTCAATCGGTTAAAATTTTTTTCTTAATTGTGAAGAAAATTGAACAATTAGCTAACCTGTTTTTTATACTCCAAACGCTTTCTTCTTCACCTCTACTCTACCCATCATGGCCATAGAAATCATTAATCCTTACAACGGAAAAAAAGTCAAGTCTTACCCTAAAATTGACAATAAAGAGGTAAAAAAAATCATTGATCAAGCTCACGACACCCAAAAAATCTGGCAAACCAGTGATTTTAAGTACCGGAGTAAATTGCTGAAAAAGGCGGGTAAAATTTTATTGAAAAATAAAAATACCTACGCCGAAATGATGACGACCGAAACCGGAAAGATTCGTAAGGAAGCCATCGCTGAAATTGAAAAATGTGCCTGGGTATGTAGGTATTACGCAGAAAACGCACCCAAATTTTTGAAAAAAAAGTTCATCAAAACGGATGCTAGTAAGAGTTATGTTACCTACCAGCCCCTCGGCGTGGTTCTGGCGGTGATGCCGTGGAATTTTCCGTTTTGGCAGGTCTTTCGTTTTGCCGCTCCGGCGTTGATGGCCGGAAATGCCGGAATACTCAAACACGCGTCCAACGTACCAGCAAGCGCCCTCGCCATTGCCGATATTTTTGAAAAAGCAGGTTTTCCCAAAGGACTTTTCGCTACGCTGCTCATCTCTAGTGACCAGGTCAAAACTATTCTCAAAAATCCGAAAGTTGCCGCCGCAACACTCACCGGAAGCGGGCCAGCAGGAAGTGCGGTAGCGGCCACTGCCGGCGCAGAAATCAAAAAAACGGTGCTCGAACTCGGCGGCAACGACGCTTACCTGATCCTCGCCGACGCCAACCTCAACCAGGCGGTCAAAGCCTGTGTGACCAGTCGGCTCCTGAATGCCGGACAGAGTTGTATCGGTGCTAAAAGATTTGTGGTTGTAGAAGAAATTTACGAGCAATTTATCGAAAAATTTAAAGCCAAAATGAAGGCGATTAAAATAGGTAATCCCACTAAATTAAAAACTGAAATGGGACCAATGGCACGCTTTGATTTACGTGATGAACTACACGAACAAGTAATGGAAAGCGTTAAAAAAGGTGCCAAAATTATTCTCGGCGGTAAGATTTCTAAAAGACGAAAGGGCGCATTTTACCCGCCTACGATCCTCGTGGACGTGCAGCCGGGAATGCCCGCCTACGATGACGAGTTATTTGGGCCCGTCGCCTCGGTGATTAAGGTCAGGGACGAGGCAGAAGCGATTAAGATCGCCAATGATTCGCGTTTTGGACTGGGAGCTGCCGTTTTTACCGAAAATCTGAAAAAAGGGGAGGTAATTGCTGCCCAAAAACTGGCCGCCGGTTCCTGTTTTGTGAATGCATACGTAAAATCGGATCCCAGATTACCCTTTGGAGGTATCAAAGCAAGTGGTTACGGTCGTGAGCTTTCGGAAGAAGGAATCCGGGCATTTGTCAATATCAAAACCGTATACATTGAGTAGACGATACCTGCTTCTTACCCTCTTTAATATTTTATTTTCCTATATGACTGAACAAATCAGATGTTATCAAGTTTTAGAGCCACGCACCCCACTTTCCATCATATTTATACTTATTAAAAGGCTTTACCAACTTTAAAACCACACAACATGGAGATTTCTCTTCAACAAAAAAGACCTCTGGAAGCTATCATTGTTAGTTATCTGCAGAGAGAAGATCAAAAGGCGATTCCGATAATCTATAAAAACTATTCCGCAGTACTCTACGGGGTGATTCTCAAGATTGTAAAGTCGGAAAATTATGCTCAGGAAGTTTTACAGGATTCTTTTGTAAAAATCTGGCGCAACGCTAAGCATTATAATCCTGAAAAAGGACGGCTTTTTACTTGGCTCGTTAGAATTGCCCGCAATACAGCGATTGATAAAATTCGGTCTGCTCCCTTTAGGCAAACAAAACAAGTACAAAGTCTCACCAATACGATTTTTTTACAAAAAGAGATTCGATCTAGTTATATTACCATTGAAGATTCTGGTCTGCAAAAAATAATTCGTTCTCTGGACGAAAAACACCGTACCCTGATCGACCTGATCTATTTTCAGGGATATTCACAAAGAGAGGTCGAAAAAAAGTTAATGATTCCACTCGGAACAGTAAAATCAAGAATACGAATCGCCATCAAAGAACTTAGAAAAATACTAGACAGCGAGCAGCAGTTATTGCTCATGTCCGCTTAGAGGAGAGAAAATAACTTCATACAAAAGCCCGACTTTCTTTAAGAAAGCCGGGCTTACCTATTAACTGTCCAAGGCTGTTAATTATTTCGAATAATTTTCGTTGCCGTAGGTTTAGCTTTTAAACGCTTTTTGTCAATTAATTCGCCAGTCTTCTCACAGATTCCGTAGGTACCATTTTCAATCCGGTCCATTGCTTCTTCTAACTTCCTCACTTTGTTTCCCATACGATTCCTCAATTTTCTAAGCATTGCTTTTTCGGGCATATATTGACCAATTCCCGCTCCGGCAGATACGGCGTTTCCGATGTAATTTTTTTGGTTGATGTACAATGCTTTTAACTGACTGCGTTCTTCTTTCGCTTTTTTCAATTTACGTTTAAGAATCTTTTTAAATCCTTTTAAATCATCTTTGCTGTACGATTTTTGCTTATCCATTTTATATTTTTTTTAATAAAGATTTTGGCCATTATAAACAACTTTTGAAATTGTCTGTGAGACACTATAGTTAAAATGCTTCAAGGTCTTCGTTGTTCATTATTTGCATAAAATCCTGAACAAATGACTAGTCGATCCGTTTTCGAATCATAAGACAAACTGCAAAAACGAGCAAATAATATTTTCTTATTTACCTGTTTTATTTTTTAATTCAAATAGATTTAATCATGAAAAATAATATTTTAATTTTAATTTTCTTCTCATTTTTTTTGACTGCCTTTAGCCTTAGCGGACAAGAATTAGCGGTCACTGATCAAACTATAAATTATGATGATCAAAATCAGCCTTCCATCAAAGTAATCCTTAAGCCAGATTCAAAAACGGTTAAAAAGGCTTACAGGGATTGGATGGAAGACAATTATGACGTGGACGTAGACGGAATTGGTTTTTTAAAAAACAAAGATGTTTTAAAAGTTGAAAAATCAAAGCTTAAAGGTATCTCTGAAAACAAAATGGATTTAAACGCCAAAATTATTGATAAGGGAGATTATACCGAAATGGATATTTTTGGATCTTTCGGTTATGATTTACACGTTGACCCTAACACTTATCCCCAAGAATACCGAAGAATGAAAACCATGGTGTATGCTTTTCTAAATGATTTCCTACCTGGTTACTACGAGGAGATTGTGGAAAACACCGTAGAAAAAATTGATGAACTGGAGGAAGACGAAAATGACGCCAAAGATCAATTGGCCGACAACCGTGACGAGATTGAAAAATTGAAAAAGGAAAATATCGAATTGACCAATAAAATTAAAGATTACGAAGGTAAATTACAGGAGGCAAAAGTTGAGTTGGTCAATCAGAGAGAGCAAAAAGTGAAAGTTAAGAAAGCTATTATAGAAAATAATAAGTAATGTAATAATTCCATTCTTCTGAACTAACAAACTAATTTATTTTAATCGATTTCTTGAAGAGCCTTCTGTGACTGCAGATGGCTCTTTTTTTTGTTTGCGTTACCAAAAAAATCCCCAAATCTCATGCTGAGATTCGAGGTCTTTTTTAAGGGTTTGTCTAATACCACGTTGTTATAAATAATTTACGATCACACATTAAGATGACTCATCAGAGCACTGGGATTGGTAAAAGTAGCCATACTCAAATCACCCCGCTTAATTTCGTCGATAAAATAATCCGCAAAATCAGAAATATTGATATCTGCTAGCGTACCACCATCGCGCAGGTGTAGTTTATAAAATTCTCCTACGGTCGCAGTGTAAATTCCAGCAACCGCCGCTCCGGTCAAATCAATACCATTAAAGCCACTGTTGCTGATTACCGTTCCCACCGCAGCCGTAATTATCTTGGTAGCCACACTACCCGTTGCGGACCAGAAAGCCACGTTGGCCAGCCTATCAGAATAAGAAACATCATATAATCCACAAAGGTCTTTAATCATCAAAGCCTGCGCAGCCGTACAACTGATCACGTCTACAAAATCGTAAGGCAATAATGCTGCTCCACTGGCAATTAAAGTATATTTTCTAATAATCTTTCTAGATTCATTTTCCATTTCAGGATTTCGATTGACGGCCTTTTGAATAGGCGCTACATCAACAACTGTACTTTCCATATTTGATTTATTTTATTAATGTATTTAAAATATTTGCCTAACCTTCTCCAAAATCATTATTTCTTACCAACCCGGGCAATAATTACCAGAATTACCAGAAATACAGCTACACCGATCCATACCTTGGGATCCTCATACCACTCTTGCTTACCCAAATCAATGTCTATATCAATTTGTGCATAAGAAATTGTGTTTATAAAAAGTAACATAAAGGCCATTAAACCTTTCGTGAACGTAGCATTTAATTTTTTCATAATTGAAAAGTGATTTGGAGTTATTTAAATAAAAAAAGTTACTTCTTTTTAAAGGATCAGCCAATCTATTGTTCAGTTAAGACCAATGAAATAATTATTGAAAACCAAGTATTACAGCAAAATGTATTTTTATTTTAACAATATGATCCACTTCACCGATTTTTAACGTATATATCTTTAGATAAATATTTATACACCAAATTCATACAATTTTATTTTAACAAAACTACCTCGAATATGAAATTACAACTTTTATCCTATTGGACATTTCTATGTCTATTTATGCTGCTGACCGGGAATTCCCTTTCAGCACAAAACCCCGGAGCAAATCTATTTGTTTCCTCCAACTTACAGAACCAAATCGGCTACTTCAATATTGAAAACGATGTTGCTGAACGAATCAACCTTGGACCGTTAGCTGCTGATGCTGATGGTATCTACTATGATCAAGGTAATGACAGACTTTACCAGTTAAACAGAACCGATAACAGGATTGACGTTTATAACCCAGTTGTCGATAATTTTACCTTTAGCAGTAGTTCTACTTCTAATTTTTCTAATGGAAGAGAAATTGCCGTAGTTAGTAACAAACTAGTCGTAGCGCAAGATGCGAGTGATAACAATGGTATGCAAAACGCCTTAGTAGTTTATACTATTGAAAATGACGGTAGCCTTACCTTCGACAAGACCCACAATGTAATGATTAACCTTTGGGGAATTCACGCAGACGGGAATAACCTATTTGCGATAGTAGATAACTCTAATATGGTTGCTACTTTCAATGATTTCTTCAGTCAGCCAGCGGGTGCACTTAGCCCAAGCTCCACCGTTAGTGTGGAAAACCTGGTACGTACCCACGGAATCACTTACGATCCCATCGACGATATTATGATCCTAACCGATATCGGTGATGCAGGTAGTGCCACGGATGGTGCTTTAGTCGTTATAAGAAACTTTGCTGCGGCCAGCGCAGATGGAACTATTTCTGCCGGTGAACAATTCAGAGTAGGTGGTCCTGCCAGTCAACTGGGAAATCCAGTAGACGTCGCTTTCGACAAAGCGCAGAATCGCGTTTACGTTGCCGAAAGAGCAGTCAATGGTGGTCAATTCATGTGTTTTAAATTACCTAATGCTAATGGAAGTATCGTTCCTCGCTTCGTATCTGCAATGGCCGGAGCTTCTGCGGTAAACTTAGGTGGTGCACCAAGCGGAGAAATCTGTGATTTTGTAGATGGTGGTACTGTTTCTCTAGCGAATGGTGGTACGACTACAACTATCTTTATCGACGGAGAAGACGATTTTATTTCCTTTAATTCCACTGCAGACCCTGTTGCTGGTGATTTTTCTTTTACTTATGTAGTAACAGATGATATAGGAAATATTCTGGGAATTCCTCCGGGAAATACCGTAAACTTTGAGCCAGCCGGAACCGGCGCTTGTAACGTATACGGCCTTTCTTATACTGGAATGCTGAACATCGAAATGGGGGACGATTTATTCTCCGGTGCGCCGTTAAGTGATGATTGTTTCGAATTATCAGCTAACAATCTGGTTGTCAACCGTATTGTACCAACTACTCCGGATACTCGTTTTTTCGTGTCTTCTAATACCCAAATGACCATTGGATCTTTCGGTATCTTGGCCGACAACTCAGTGACCATGTCCATGTTTGCCAATGCTGCCGAAGATGCAGATGGTATTTACTACGATGAGGATAACGACGTGATTTATCAATTAAATCGTACTGCTAATGTCATTAATGCCTACAGTGATGCCAGTACTAATCCAACCTTGACGGCGACTTCTTCTTCTGATTTTGTAAATGGTCGTGAGATCGCCGTTGTAGACGGAAAATTAGTGGTAGCGCAAGATGCTGCCGATGGAAACGGAAATCAGAATCGATTCATCATTTATGATGTCTCTCCTACTTCGATCACTTTAGATAAAATTTACGATGCAGCGATTAACCTTTGGGGAATTCACGCAAATGGTGGAAACTTGTTTGCCATCGTAGATAATTCTAACCAGGTAGCGGTCTTCAATAATTTCTTCAACCAGCCAGCAGGTGATATCTCACCTTCTATGACGATTGGGGTGGAAGGATTGATTCGTACCCACGGACTTACCTACGACGCGGAGGACGATGTAATGATTTTAACCGATATCGGAGATGCTGCCAGCGCAACAGATGGTGCTTTAATCGTCGTCAAAGACTTTATGACGGCTGGTAACGACAGCAATATTTCTGCTAGTGAGCAGATCAGAGTAGGTGGTGCTTCCAGCCAATTAGGTAATCCGGTAGATGTGGCTTACGACAAAGCTCAGAATACTATCTACGTAGCGGAAAGAGCCAATGGTGGCGGAAAAGTTTTAGGATTTAAATTCCCAAGATTCACCGGAGGAATCGCTCCTAGCTACGTTAAGCTCTTTGCGGGTGCCTCAGCCATTCATTTACCAGATCCGAACGAAGTAAGCCTTTGTGATTTCGTACAAGGACAGACCCTTGCGCTTGCTGCCGGTGGTACTACCACGACCATTACTATTGATGGAGAAGATGATTTTATCTCTTTTGACTCTGATTATAATGTGGCAGATGGATATTTTTTCACTTACGTAGTGACGGATGACATGGGTGTGATTTTAGGAATTCCTCCTGGTGGAACTGTCAACTTCGAACCAGCAGGGACCGGTGCTTGTAATGTTTATGGTGTTTCTTACACTGGTATTTTAAACATTGAAGTGGGTGACGATTTATTTTCCGGTGCGCCGTTAAGTGATGATTGTTTCCAATTATCAACGAATAACCTGACCGTTAACCGAATTGCTCCACAGATGCCTACCGCTGGCTTCTTTGTATCTTCTAATAATCAAATGGTTATTGGTGCATTCGATGTATTGGCCGGTAATACGGTCACCATGTCTATGTTTGCCAATGCTGCCGAAGATGCAGATGGTATTTACTACGATGATGCTGCAGATGTTATTTACCAGCTTAACCGAACCGACAATGTGATCAACGCTTATAGCGATGTTAGCACCAACCCAACCTTGACGGCGACTTCTTCTTCTGATTTTGTAAACGGTCGTGAGATCGCGGTAGTAGACGGAAAATTAGTCGTAGCACAAGACGCTGCCGACGGAAACGGAAATCAGAATCGATTCATCATTTATGATGTCTCTCCTACTTCGATTACTTTAGATAAAATTTATGATGCGAATATTAATCTGTGGGGAATCCATGCCAATGGTGCTAACTTGTTTGCCATTGTTGACAATTCTAATCAGGTAGCCGTTTATAATAATTTCTTTAATCAGCCAGCAGGTGCTATTTCACCTTCCATGACGGTTGCGGTAGACGGATTAATCCGTACGCACGGAATTACTTACGATGCAGAAGATGATGTACTGATTTTAACCGATATCGGTAGCGCAGGTAGCAGTGCTGATGGTGCTTTGGTAGTTGTCAAAGACTTCATGACTGCTGGTGCCGACGGAACTATTTCCGCCAGCGAGCAGATTCGCGTAGGTGGTGGCTCCAGCCAACTGGGTAACCCGGTAGATGTGGCTTACGATAAAGCAAATAATGCGATCTACGTGGCAGAAAGAGCCAGCGGTGGAGGTAAGGTTTTAGGATTTAAATTCCCAAGATTTACGGGAGGAATCGCTCCTTTTTACAGCAAAATTTTTATTGGTGCTTCGGCTATCCACTTACCAAGTGCGAATGAAGTCGGTCTATGTGATTTCGTAGAAGGACAGACACTTGGTCTGGAAAACGGTGGTACTACTACTACTATTTTTGTGGACGGAGAAGCTGACTTTATTTCTTTCAATTCTGATTTTGATGCTGCCGACGGATATTCTTTTACCTACGTAGTAACGGATGATATGGGAATGATTCTGGGAATTCCTCCGGGGAATACCGTAGATTTTGATCCTGCCGGAGTTGGTGCTTGTAATGTATATGGCCTTTCTTATACTGGAAATCTGAACATCATGATGGGAGACGATTTATTCTCCGGTGCGATGTTGAGTGATGATTGTTTTGAGTTATCTTCAAATAATTTGACCGTAAACCGGGTGATGCCACAGATGGGACAAAGCTTGTTTTATGCATCCTCTAATACACAGATGAGTATTGGTGCTTTCAGTATCCTTAACGACAACTCGTTAGCGATGACGATGTTTACCAATGTTGCCGCAGATGCAGATGGAATTTATTACGATCAGGATATGGACGTACTCTATCAGTTAAACCGTACCGACAACGTGATTAATGCGTACAGCAATGTAAGTACTAATCCGACGTTGACCGCTACTTCTACTTCTGACTTTGCTAACGGACGAGAAATTACCGTAGCAGACGGAAAGCTAGTAGTAGCGCAGGATGCCTCTGATGCCAATGGTAATCAAAACGCATTTGTTATTTACGATATCTCTCCTACGGAGATCACGCTTGACAAGATTTTAACTACTGGATTCAACCTATGGGGAATTCACGCTGACGCGGGTACACTTTATGCTATAGTGGATAATTCTAACCAGATTGCAGTTTATGATGACTTTTTCAACCAGCCTGCCGGCGAAATCCTTGCCCCATTGGTAGCTAGTGTAGACGGAATCGTACGAACACACGGACTTACCTACGACGCAGCTCGTGATATCATGATCATGACCGATATTGGAGATGCAGCTAGTGACTCAGATGGTGCCTTAGTGGTGATCAAGAAATTTACGCAAGCGGCTATCGACAGTAATGTAAGTGCCAGTGAACAACTCAGAGTGGATGGTCCTGCTAGTCAACTGGGTAATCCAGTAGATGTGGCTTACGATCGTGAGTTAAACCGAATCTTTGTGGCAGAACGTGCCAATGGTGGTGGAAAAATTCTTGGCTTTAAATTTCCGGGAGCAACCAGTAGCATTGTGCCACTTTACAGCAAAGCTTTCCCGGGTGCATCTGCGATTCACCTGGCCGGAGTTGTATCCTCAACCACGTCTATTGTTGATAATGGTAATGGTATCCCAGCGGATATTAGATCAAAGAATACCAGCCTGAACAATATGACGATTGGAAAGATGTATCCAGTACCAGCAAATGATTTATTGAACGTGGATATTACAAGTGTAGACGCTCAAAATACCCTGATTCAGATATTTGATGTAACAGGTGCTTTGAAATTTGCACAGGAAGTAAGCCTTGAAAAAGGAAATAATACCGTAACTTTGGATGTTAATGACCTAAACGTTGGTGTACATTTTGTACGCATAGCTGGCATTACGTTTAATGGAAGATTTATAAAGACTGTTCGCTAGAATTATATATTCTAATATAATATAATATAGCATGGGCATCTTTTCTTAGATGCCCATGCTTTTTTTTGCTTTGCAGCAAGCCTTGATATTATGACACTATCTGAAATAAGAGAATCTGGTTTATTAGAACTTTATCTCCTTGGACATTTGAACGAGGAGGAAAATTCGATCGTTCAAAAAGCATTGTTTCAATTCCCTGAATTAGAAAAAGACTTAAACAAAATCGAAAAAACCCTGATTCAATATACTGAAAGGATAAGCGCTCCTCCTCCTAGCGATCTGGAATACATCATCATGGCAACCATTGACTACACCGCCAGATTAGAAAATGGAGAGATTCCCGTTTCACCTCCGGTGTTAACCCACCACTCCACGCTAGCAGATTATAAAGAATGGCTCACAAGGCCGGACATGGTTCCTCCTGAGGAATTTGAGGAAATGTTTATTAAATTTATTGCCCACGAACCAGAAAAATTGACGGCCCTCGTCTGGTTAAAAAATGGGGCTCCGGATGAAACACACACCGACGAACACGAAAAATTTTTGATCGCAGAAGGAACCTGTGATATTACTATCGGTGATAAAGTTCACCATTTATCTCCTGGTGATTTTTTAGCGATCCCACTGCATATCAATCATCGGGTAATGGTCACTTCTGCCATTCCCTGTAAAATAATTCTACAACGGGTGGCTGCTTGATTTCTTCCCTTCTACCAGAAAATTACCTGGTAAATTACCCCGCCCAAAGGGGACAGAAAATTATTATCAGTGAGTAAAGCAAGGGCAATTTTTTATCAAGAAAATATTTCAATATGCCTTTTAAATACATACTACTATCCTTATCCTTATTATGCTTCGTCAGCTCTCCGGCATTTGGATTCCAGGTGGCAGATACCCTACAAAATTATTTTGAGTTGAAAACTTATTCTGGTGCAGCGGATACCGTATTTGTCAGTCATCCCCGTTATCACGGTCTATTTGAGCGGGATACCTGCACAACCGAAAATCACGGAACAACCATCCTGGCAAACACCGGTTGCTGGAAAAGAATCAGTCCTAATTTTTCACCCCGCTATTGGGCCATCGGAGGAGTCGCTCCGGATTTTCTGATTGGGCCCACCGTCACCAGTGAAACAGATGCTATCAATAGTGCTGCGTACGCAGCCGCTCTGATGGGCGGAGACACAATAGAAATCGATTCGCTTTATCTGATTGATCGCTCCATAAACCTTTTCACTAATAATACCTACTTAGGAACTTGTGACCAATGTGGTTTTAAAAGAATAGATCCTCCGGTAACCGTGCTAACCGATACCGCAAAAATTAATGATAACCGTATCAACGTAGAAAATAATGTCGGTTTTAAACAAAGACATAAAATAAATATCGCCCGATCTGTCAATTTTGATTCTCTGGCAGGATTTGTTTCTTATACTGCTGCCATCAATTTCCAATTGGGTGGGGATACCACGATTTTTCTTTCTGGTCGTAGAATCCAAAAACAAATGCTTCCTGGTGACTCGGTCAGTTTATTTTTTCCAATGATGCTGGCAAGGACTACTCCGGTAGACAGCATTCGACTGGAGCAACTGGTCTTCCATGGCAACCGGGAAAAATACAACCTCAATTACGATTGGCGCGTCAGCCCTACCCTGCTCATTCCAACGACCAATTCCATGATTATTGACAATTGCCATTTTGAAGAAATCCCCAACGAAAATATATTTTTATGTGGTGCCAATTTTGAAAATTGTACGGGAACGAATTTAAACGGTTCCGTGCTCCATTTTTCCTGCAGTGACTTTGACCGACCTACCAACGTTTTATATAATCAATTTTCTAATACCAACCAAGTGGGTAATGACCTTATGCAGCATAGTGAGGCGGGATTAACCTTTAGTGCAAAAGTACAAAATCTGAGGGTTGCCTATAATCGTTTTGAAAACGTAGCAGAACACGGCATCGGAATATTTAACAACGACGACCAGTCCAATGAAATTACGGACAACCTTTTTAATGCTACTTTAGCCACCGTTGAATTCCGACCTTTCTACCTGTATTCCGAAACCAATTTAATTTACAATAATAAAAATATAAATTTTATAGATACTACTACTAGCAACTGCTGGCTTACCCCCCCTGAAGTGACCATTCCACTCGCCTGCCAGGGTTCATCATCGAGTACGGAACCCCTGCAAATTGGAGATACGATTCAAATTAGTCTCGATTCATTATTATGGAAAAATTCTAATGGTAATTTTGTCAAGGCTATTCTACCCGAATATTCAGAAACGTATTTTACGTTGACCAATATGGCGTTGACCGTCTCTCCATTATCTAGCTTTCACCGGTGGGACTTTGCGGATTATTCACCTTCGGAAAAAGGATTAATTTTCGATAATGGACATCAGGATGGCCGGGATGCACCCGGTAACTGGGGTTATGAACCTTGTGATACAATTGGTCACTGTACGCAACTTGATTTAACTTTTGTAGTTCGGGAATTGCCGGATTCTACCACCCAGGTGGACTGCCCACTGAGCGGAATACGAATCATTTACGACGGAGATATGGGAACTTGGGAAAGGCCCGTTTTATGTGAAAATATACCAGCTAGACTGGATATGCTTGCTCTGGGAAGTCCTTTTTTGACTGGTGATCCCAACGTAGAGACCCGTAATCTGGATCCTGGGCGAAATCTTAAAATTTTTCCAAATCCGTGTCGAGAATATTTTCGGATTAATCTTCCATTTATTACATCTGCGCCTTATCAGATCCTGACGACGCCAGGAAGTGTTGTACAAGAAGGAATTTTGGAAAATAATTTTGTTTTCGTCAGAAATTTAGCAAAAGGATTATTCACTTTAAAAATTATGCTTAATAATGAAATATATTTTGTTAACTTTGTCAAAATATAGGCTACGTGTACCAACGAAGATTTTGAAATTATTGGTTTACGTAAAAGAACATGGTAATTTTATCCCTTCCCCATTTAATTTTACGGGATTAAACCGATCCAATAATTGGATTTACCCGTATATGTTACAAGGTTGCTCAAACAACTTCTGCTTAAAACCTCTAAACGCCATCTGAATCCGTAAAATATAATTTCAACCAGGTTGCTGCATTTATTTTATCCTGAAAATACTTATGGTGTTACCATTGTATCTATTCAGACTGTAAATTAAAAAGTATTCCCTGCGAATTGAAATCTTTTGCAAAATGACAAACAGCATTCGGTAAATAAATTATTTAATTTTTATTTACAACTTGAGAAAAACAAAAGCCTATGAGTTATTCCCCCGATCAGGTGACCGACATTGAGATCGTATCTTTAATCAAAGAAAAAAATATTAAAGGTATTAACGCACTGCACGTACAATACGGAAGTTATTTACTCCGATACGTCAGTGAAATTATTAGTAGTAAATATTTTTCGGAGGTAGCCCTACAAAACGCCTTTTTAAAAATCTGGAATAATATTGATTCTTTCTCCTCGAAGAAAGGAAGGTTTATAACCTGGGTGATTAATATTTCCAGAAACTCCGCTATCGATGTGATGCGCTCCAAGCATTACAAACAAAGTATGAAATTAATCAGCCTTGACGCTGTTGTTCACCAAAAATCTTCCTTTAGCTTTGATCTAAAAGTCGAGAATATGGATTTACGAGAAATCGTGACGACCCTCGATCCTAAGTACCGCGAACTAATTGACCTCGTTTATTTTGAAGGATATACACATATCGAAGTGGCTAAAGAACTCGGCGTTCCACTCGGAACAGTAAAGACCAGAATCAGAAAAGCCTTTGGGGATTTGAGAGTGATCCTGAGTTGATCCAACTTATACAAAAGTACAACCTATCAGACTTTATGGTATTACCTCCATTTTCAAAAAATTAGCAAAATTTAGTTTTGTCACAAAATTATCAGGTTGTTTCATAATTAGGTCCTTCTTCTTTTCTACTTTTTTTTACGGCCACCAATGACGCTAAGACGCTGTACATTTTCAGCGCCAGGGTTTTGCGGTCAAACGCTTTGGCCAAATTAATACAACCTTTTTGAAAATTGGTATACTGGGCTTTGTCCTCATACATATTTTCCAGTTTCACTAAAAAGTCCGCTTCATTTTCCGGCTCAAAAGCCAGTCCTGCTGCGTACGATTCTACCACTTCCTGTGCCTCGCCTTCTACTCCCAAAAGTATAGGCTTTTTCATCGCCGCGTTTTCAAATATCTTGGAGGGTAGCACTTTTTTAAAGGTTTCCGTTCGCTTGAGCTGGACCAGTGCTACGTCTGTAATACTGATATGTTCTGGAACGGCTTCCTTAGGTATGGCATCTAGCATAGTTACATTTAATAATTGCAGATTATTTACTTTCTTAAGTAATCTACTCTTCATGGCACCATCCCCCACGAATAAAAAGTGAATATCCGGATTGGTCACTTTCGCCGCACAATCGAGGATAAAATCCAGATTATGTGCCATTCCATGGGTACCAATATAACCGATGATAAATTTATCTTTTAGTCCTAGTTTTTCTAACAACGGTTGGGATTTTTCCGCCAGATTATATTTATGTAAATGTACTCCGTTTTTGACAACGTGAATACGCTCCTTCGGGACGCCACACTTAAATATTCTATCTTTAAAAGAATCGGTGTTGACGACTACCTGATCTGCATTTCGATATAAAAAGAGTACAACCCGATCGATCATTTTCAGAATTTTGCTTTCTTCCATCGCTCCTACCGCCTTGATTGATTCTGGCCATAAATCCCGAATTTCCAATACCCAGGGACGACGCTTGAAAAAAGACGCCAAATATCCTCCCACCGCGGTAAATAACTGAGGAGAGGTAGCCACGATTACATCGGTCTTGACAAAAAGACTGGCGATAAAACCCATGATACAAAAACTGATATAGTCCAGGATTCTACGAAACATTCCCCGGTTGGGCGAGATATACGTCCATACCCGGATAACCCGGATACCGTCCATCATCTCGGATTGCCAAAGCTTGTTTTTATACCCCGGAAATACTTGTCCCTTTGGATAATTTGGGGTACAGGTAATCACCGTTACTTCCGCGCCTTTTGCTACCCACTCCACGCAATGCTCGTAGGTACGAGTCGCAGGAGCATTGCTTTCCGGTGGAAAATTATCGGTTAAAAATAATATTTTCATGTCAATTTGATTATTGTCTGAAGGTGATCTTTAAAACTAACGATCGCCCGCGTAGCTTCTTTGGTTTGGTTAAAACCAGTAGCCATTAAGTAAGGTACCAGTCGAATTTCATCCGCGTTTTTAAAATGGATCGCACCAAATTTTCCCGTAATTTGCTGGTTTTCTAATTGTGGAAAAACCGTAGGATGAAAATGTAAAAAAGCGGCCCCTTCGTGTTTATCCGTCAACTCATCTTTGATTTCCAGATACTGTTCGCAATAAGTAAAACTTCGACGGTGCTCGCAATTGATCCGACGGTAGCCATCGTGGATCGCAGTGATTTTTCCATCCGATTCCTCCAACTGAGTAATTTTCGCCCGACGCGCTACCCGGAATCCACCCCAGACTTCCGACTGCTCTAGATTATTGACCATAACAGTGTTGTGAGCGGCGGTAGACCTTTCTTCCTTCCTGCGATTATTTTTTTCGTAAGTCGAAATTCCCGTATCCACCAGTAGCGGCTGATCATCCTGATAAAGGATAAAGTTAAACGTATCACTATGTGCGTGACCGGGAATATAATCCGGACCAATATTTCCTGTATCTACGAATAATTCATACCGAGACCTTTTTATTTTTCGGTAACCGGATGTTTTCAATGGTTTTATTTCAGGAAAAATCCCCAATTGAGCGGCGTAGGTTTCCAGTGCTTTTGCCGTTGGCGCAACCTCACGCGTGCTATCGTTGACCAGCGGCATATCCCCGTTACTAAAAGTAATTTGGGTCATCCAGCCGAGCATTAAGGCTGCTTTTTCGCTGAACAATTTCTTTAAATGCTGCGCTGAATCTTCTGGATTATTTTTTAATAAATTAATACCATCCAGTATCCGGTATAACATCAGCTGATGGTACATCGGACTGCGTTCAAAATGCCCGCCATCCGAAAGTATTTGTTCTTTTAGTTGTTCGGTTAAAATTGTATTTCCTAATTTTAAGACCTTTTCATCCGCAAAATACTGGCCACCAAACAAAAGTGCGAATCCATTTTCTAGCAAATGATTTCCGAGCAAATGATACTCCGGTTTCTGGTAGAGCATCTGTAATTGACCGTACAGCGACTGGTCAATTTTATAGTCCTGAATTTTATGTTTTAATAAAAATTTAATCCAAAAAATAATCCGTAAAGAAATTGGAAAAGGTTCCAGTCCGTCCTTTATGGTAGATAGTTGGGCAATAAAATCGTGGATCAATTCCAGTCCTTTTTCTTTCGGTAAATCAGATTGACCTAAAAATTCAAAGTAAGTCAGATTATACGTCCATAGTTTTCCGTAGGCAGCATAATTCCAGTCGATCCTATTTTTAAAATCATGCTCCATATTTAAAAAAATAAATCGGTCATTCCCCAGCCAGGAAGTATAGGCGGGAATCGAATCCTCCAATTGCAGATCCCATTGTCCGGGAAGAAACATCCCGTTTGGATCAGGTCGAGTAATCCCTGACCGCAAACTATACAATAAGCGGTATTTGATCTGCGTCCATTTTAAAAACTTCAGCGTATGATAATATCGACTCCACAAACTAAACATTCACCTTTGGTTTAGGCTGATTTTTTTTTACAGACAAACATCCAAGTTCATTCAGTAAATGTTGTACAATGCGAGGAGCTGCTTTTCCATCCCAAAGCGGAGGAATAATGGAATCAGATTGCTTTTCCCGCAGCGTCTGATCAACCGTGGCCAGAATAGTCTCTACGTCCAACTCGGGAATCAAGACGTTGGTTCCCAGCGTAATGGTAATCGGCCTTTCCGTGGAATTGCGCAAGGTCAAACAAGGTACCCGTAAAAAAGTAGATTCTTCCTGTATCCCACCCGAGTCGGTAACAATCAACGCAGCATTGGTCATCAGATTTAAAAACTCTAAATAGCCCTGTGGTTCCAAAATTGTTAGGTTGGGAATATTTCGAAATCGTTTTTCCAAAGAAAATTTTTGTAAATGTTTGGCAGTCCGTGGATGCAACGGAAGCACCACTGGCATTCTTTTACAGACACCTTCTATCATCGCTACTACCGTACGCATCTTATCCTCCTGATCGACGTTGGCAGGACGGTGCATGGTCATCAGTACGTATTCTCTTTTTGTCAAATTCAGTTTTTCCAGCAACCCAATTTTTACCGCTTTCTCCTGGTAAGCACACAACGAGTCAATCATTACATTTCCGACAAAAAAGACTTTTTCGTCCGGTACATTCTCTTTTGCCAGATTAATCATTCCGCTCTGCTCGGTCACAAATAAATAATCAGAAATACCATCCGTCATGATCCGGTTTAACTCTTCCGGCATCTCGCGGTCACCACTGCGTAAGCCCGCCTCTACGTGCGCGAGTTTAATATTTAATTTTTTGGTAACCAACGCACAAGCTAAGGTAGAATTGACATCACCAACCACCAGTACTAAATCCGGCTTTTCCTGCTCGACGATCTTCTCAAATTCCATCATGATCTTTGCGGTAATAACTGCGTGCGAGCCACTTCCCACGCCAAGATAATAATCGGGTTTTGGTAACTCCAGCTGATCAAAAAAAATGGTACTCATCCGCTCGTCGTAGTGCTGTCCGGTGTGAATTACCTTGGAAGTAACTTCGGGATGTTGTAAAAAGGCCCGATGTAAGGGAGCGACTTTCATAAAATTGGGACGAGCGCCGACGATATTGAGTACTTTCATAGAGTGTTTGGTTGTACTATTATATACGTAAAAATAGTCATCACGGATTGATAAGTACTGGTGGGTAATTTTATCATTTCATTCTAAATACATACCTGGTTTGTGTAGTGAAATAGCATCATTTGAACTACCGTTGGTCAATACTTTAAAAAATAGAAAAAAACCGATATATTTTACTCATCTGTATTTTGTATTTGCTCACCCCGAATATAATTCCCGATATTCTTCGGTCAACTTTTCAATCATTGCGATTTGCGCCGTAGAAAGCTGCTCCTGCCATTCTTTTCGCTCCGTAATTTTTTGGTCTTTCCCTAGTCGCATACTGGCATTGCCGATGATGTGTTGAGTGGGTTGTCTGAAATCGAGGGAAAACTGGCTGGCCTCCAATCCCGTAAATTCACCTATTTTTTGAAGCTCGTCGGTAGTAGCACGACAGAGGTCTTCGTACCTTATTTTAATAAAGTTAATCTTCTTTTTCTGGAGTACTTTTTCATTCTGTACCATTTCTTTTTTCCACGCTTCGGTCGCTTTTTCGATTGACCAGTCGTTGTATTTAATCGCTGAATTAACTTGTGCCCGCGGGTCTCGCACTAGCCAGATTACGTAAAAATTAAAAGCTTCTTCCAGCGAGAGGAATAAAGCGTGATTGATTATTTTTGAAGTATCCAGAAATGCATGACTCCCATCCAGAGCAAGAATTTCCTCGGTCAGTATTCTATTAAAATCCTTTAACGTATCAATCTGTTTTTGAAAAGGCAGGTGATTACTTTTCGGATTTCGTAGCGCCGAAAACTGGATAATTTCGTAGGCGATTCGGTTGAGGTATTTGTTGTTAAAAATATTAAATTCAGTGGTATTGACATTTAATGTTTCAGGATCAATCCTGGCCAGCACCCGTTCTTTAATAGTATTAAAATAAGGACAATCTTTAAACAACTTACCGCAAGAACAATACTGAGCGATATTCTGATCAGCTGCGTTAACCCGCAAGGACTTATTGTAAAACTTTCTCCGTTCTCCAATAGTCGATACATCGGGATGTGTCCCCAACAAAAAACTCAATAAGGTAGATCCCGAGTATCGCTGGGATAAAACGTAGATGTATTTTATTTTTTTTGCGTTAGACATTCTTGTTTTTTGGTAGAATATAATTTTGGCAATTAACCCTGCTAAATATGATCGTCGTAATTAATTCCTTCCTTTAATATCTTGGCAGGAATCCCACCCACGATACAATTATCTGCTACATCGTGGATGACGACTGCGTTGGGGGCAATGATTACATTATCTCCAATAGTGACTGGCCCCAGAACCCGCGCTCCGGCGGCGATGTATACTTTATTTCCAATTACGGGCACTTGTGGGTTTCGGGAACGTCCTCCAATCGTAATCCCCTGACCGATGACACAATTTTTACCAATCACCGCATCCTGATGAATCACCACGCCAATACCACTATGTCCAAATAACGTACCCTTACCAATAGACACACTACTCGGAATATCACTGTTATACAATAAAAAAATCAGAAATCGAAAAAGCCGGGGCAGTACTGGAACTTTCCTTTTATATAATGCATGGCTTATTCGATGGACTTTAATTAGATTCATAGATTTGTTTTTACTTGCTGGTTAGCCAACTAGCCCTTTAATCTCGGTCAGTGCCCTTTCCGTTACCAGATTCACATCAAAGTGATTTTCAAAATAATTAATCGCCTGCTCACTATATTCCTGGTAATTATTTTTATCAAAATTTTTCATGGCAGAAACCAATTGCTCGGTAGACTCCGGATCAATCAGTAAACCAGTCGTTCGGTCTTGCACGATTTCCGGAATGGCTTTCCAGCGAGTCGAAATTACGGGGAGTCCGAGACTATACGCTTCAATAATCGCCCCTGGATATCCTTCCCCCCGATAATGAGTAGGCAGTACCAACACGTCGTAGAACCGCAAAGTAGACAATACTTTTTCTTTATTCAACACGCCCTGATAAATTGCCGGATGCGCTTTAAAAATAGCGTGGTATCTTTCTTCTTTGATCGGGCCGTAAATATGTACGGTGTAATCATCTCCTAATTCCTTTGCCGCCGCTAGTAAATGATCTATGCCTTTCGCTTGATTGATAAATCCAAGGTAGACAAATCGCCGATTATAAGGGCGGTCTCCTCTTAATAAATTGTCAATCGGTTTACGACGAGAAGTAGAAAACTGAATCGTATTCGCATTTGAATTGGCGTAATACTCCATCAATTCTTTGGTTTGTAAAAAAAAGATATCCGCTTTCAATACCGTATTTTTAAAAATCCACTTTTGCCAAGGATTATATTGCGCGGTATAATCTTTAATGTCGCCACCGAAGGGACGAAAGACAAATTTTGTATTAAAAATTTTGGAAAAAAAATACAAAAGAGGTACCAGATATTTGGTCCCTCCCCGGCTGGAATTTAAAAAAATCACATCTGACCAAAGCGCGTAAATCATTACTTTAAAAATAACGTAAAAGGGATTCAACATTCGCCCCAGTCCGGTGGGGATCTGCTGCGTATTAATTAATCTGAAATCCGCTCCCGTTTCTTTCAGATAATTAATCAGATAGCCGAAAGAAATGGTCGCTCCTCCAATCAGTCCAGCCGCCACGTTGGTCACCGGACCAATCAATAATATTTTTATCTTCTTTTCGATGGTCAACTTAATTTTGTACGTTAAACCGTTTTCCCCACCCAAACAACTGCATCAGCATCCATAGTTGGTGGGCCGTCTGAAAAACGGTATAATGCGCATCGTCTTTTTGGGTATAAATGCCACGGTGGTAAATTTCTTTTAACTGATCTACCGGAATCAATTCCGGCCACGGATTCTCGTCGAATAAAAGACGCTGTGCTAATTTTCTAAATGCCTCATTCTGATATTGGTATAAAGGAATACTAAAGCCCATTTTAGGGTGATTAAACACCTCTTGTGGTAAATCATCCCGCATCATTTCCCGTAAAAGGTATTTTCCTTTACCTTGCCGAATTAATAAATTATCCGGTAGCTTAGCAGAAATAGCAAACAAATCCCGGTCTAAAAAAGGACAACGAACTTCCAGCGAATTGGCCATACTCATCCGATCTACTTTGATCAACATATTGGAAGGTAAGGTATGAATGAGGCGATAGTACATTATTTTTCGTAGCGGCGACCAGGAAGCAAAATTTTCGTTATGGTTCTTTAACAACAGATATTGCTGATCTACTGCTCCCATATGATCCCGCAACATCTGGTCTATCTGATCATCCTTGTATAATTCATTCAGGGCTATGGAAATATCGACTTCGGATAAAAGCGACGTACCAACTCCTCTTTTCAATTTCCGCAACAAAGAAGATTTATTTAATCCTGGTAATGCTTGAGCCATGCCTAATCCACCGTTGAGTACAGAGCGTACGGGGCGGCCAATCTTTTTCAGATCCACAATTTTCTGGTACCACTGAAATAAATCGTAGCCACCAAAGAGCTCGTCTCCGCCGTCACCTGACAAAGCGACCTTGACGTGCCTGGCGATTTCCTGACTGACCAGATAGGAAGGAATCGCCGAACTATCCCGGAAGGGCAATCCTACGTGGTCGATGATTTTCCAAAAAATAGATTCGTCAAAATCGACATTGGGAACAAAAATTTCGTGATGGTCGGTACCACAATGTTCGGCTACTTTCCGCGCAATGGCACTTTCATCGTATGCCTGATTTTCAAAACGGACATTGAAGGTGTTTACTTTTTTGTCGCTATTCCTGGCCAGTAAAGCCACGACCGTACTGGAATCTATCCCACCAGAAAGAAAAGCACCAATGGGAACGTCACTGATCATTTGTCGTTTGACCGCACTGACCAAAAATGGCCGCACCAATTCGATGGCCTCTGACTCATCGAGGCTATTATCAACCTCATAATCCGCTTTAAAATAAGCCGTTAATTCAAAATTATCTTTAGATAAGAAAACAAAATGACCCGCCGGCACACTCTTTACCTGATCCAGTAAGGTGAGTGGTTCGGGGACCAAAGAAGTTTTAAAATAATAAGGAAGCGCCGCGTGATTGAGCTTGCGGGGAATATTTTTATTTTCTAACAACGATTTTATCTCACTGGAAAAAGAAAATGTCTGGCCATCCCAATAATAATACAATGGCTTTTCGCCGAAGGAATCCCGCGCCAGAAAGTAGGTTTGCTTTTTTTGATCATAAATACAAAAGCTA